>JAHJRV010000043.1 GCA_018830725.1 Actinomycetota bacterium
AACCCCTATCATTAGACACATTGTATACTAAAATTAATTAAGTTAGAATAGATAAATGTAATTTAAAACTACTATTGAATTTTTAAACTCAAGAAATTTTATGCTTGTGGAGTTGAGAGGTTGCTCTCGACTACGAAGCAGGAAGCTTTACGCCTCCAGGTGTAGAGTGATTCACATCAAATATCTCAATGTGTTCCTCTTCTAAGCTCAGATTGTAAGTTATAAAGAAATAATAATTTATAAATTGGAGCGGGTAAGGGGACTTGAACCCCCGATTCAAGCTTGGGAAGCTTGCGTATTACCCCTATACTATACCCGCTCAATATTATACTATTATAAATGAAAATTTCTAAATATGAGTTTTTAAAATAAGAAAAATTTGATTAATTATAGAATCTCTCCTTTAAAAAATTATAGAGTTTCAATCTTAAAAAATTTATTTTAGAATTTCCTCCCATCCTTGATGTAGGAGATAATGGTAAGTTTTAATTAATATGTAGTGTGTATTTTAATGAAATTTTCCTCCCCCTTGATGGGGGAGGGATAGGGTGGGGGTGAATAATTAATAAATCATATTAAAAAGTGTTAGCCTTATAGGTTAAACTAATAAATATATATGATATTGAGAAAAATGTTTAATATGTTTAATGTAAAAAATAATTTTAGTTGTTTACGGAAAGATAGAGGGGTAATATGATTTTTGGATATGCTAATAACTTAATTTATATAAATCTTTCAACAGGGAATGTGGAGAAAAGGAAAATAAAAGAACATGTGGCAAGACAATATTTTGGGGGTGCAGGATTAGCTGCTTATTTATATTTAGCTGAATTTGATATAAATTCTGAACCTTTTGATCCAAAAACTCCTATTATTTTTACCACAGGACCTTTCACTGGAACAAAAGTTCCATCATCTGGAAGACACAGTGTTGCATCTAAATCCCCTCTTACTGGGATCTGGGGTGAAGCTGATGTTGGTGGTACATTTGGAGATATTTTAAAAAGAAATAAAGTGGATGGGATTGTTGTTTATGGTTCCTCTAAAATTCCAGTATACATAATAATTTCTGAAGATAATGTTCAGATAAAAAATGCTTCACATCTCTGGGGGAAAGATACCTATGAAACATATGAGATTCTAAATAAAGAAGTAGGAAATATTGAAGTTGGAAAAGTGGAAAATAAAATATCTGCAATGGTTATTGGACAAGCAGGGGAGAACTTAGTTAGATTTGCTTCTATTATGACTGATGGAAAACATGGAAGAGCACTTGGTAGATGTGGAATGGGAGCAGTCATGGGTTCAAAAAATCTTAAGGCTATTGTAACCTTAATTAAAAAGAGCAGAAAAAAAGACGGGAAGACTGAAATAAAAATTCCGATAGCTTATCCAAATAAGCTTATTGAATCTATTAGAAAGGTAGTTCCTGATATAGTGAAAGCTTCTAGTCGTTTTAGGAAATATGGGACAGCTGGGAGTTTTAAAAGAAATATGGAGATAGGGGATGTTCCAGTGAAAAACTGGATAAGTGGAAGGTGGTTAGAGGGTGGAGAAAGCTTAAATGGAAAGAATATGGTTGAAATTGCAAAAAAAGGTAATTTTTACTGTGCAAAATGTCCAATTGGGTGTGGTGGAGTTGCTGAGACCGAAAGTCCCTATGGAAAAATTATCGGATCTATACCTGAATATGAAACTATTTCAATGTTGGGTGCAAATTGTTATATTGATGATATGTTTGCAGTTATGAAAGCAAATGAAATGTGTAATAGATTCGGATTGGATACTATATCTACAGGTTCAGTGATAGCTTTTGCCATGGAAGCTTATGAAAAAGGATATTTCAATAATTTAGAATCCAATATTGAAATCAAATGGGGAGATGCAAATATAGTTTTAAAATTAATTAAAATGATAGCCTTCAGGGAAAAAATAGGGGATTTATTAGCAGAAGGTGTCAGAATTGCTTCAGAAAAACTTGGAAATAATAGTAAAGAATTTGCTATACACTGCAAAGGATTGGAACTTCCAGCACATGATCCAAGAACATTCTCAAGTCTTGCCTTAGGTTATGCTACGGGAAATAGAGGAGGATGTCATCTTCAAGCCTTATCGCATATTATGGAAAGGTCTTTTACAATTCCTGAGTTGGGCTATGATAATGTATTAGATAAATATTCTACTGAGGGGAAAGCAGAGATGGTAGTAAAAATGCAGAATTATATGGCTATACTTGACTCATTAAAGATATGTAAATTCCTAATTTTTTATGAAGCTACTCCTAAAAAAATATTAGAGTGGCTAAATTTAATAACAGATTGGAATTTGGATTTTAATGAGTTCTTGAAAGTAGGAGAGAGAATATATAATCTTAAAAGAATTTTTAACTGTTCTTTAGGTATGACAAGAAAAGATGACAATCTTCCATCAAGAGTTTTAACTTATAGAAAAGATGATAATGATATGTTTGGAAATATTATAGACCTTGATAAACTTTTAAATGATTATTATGAAGTTAGAGGTTGGGATGAAAACGGAGTTCCCACCAAAGAGAAATTAGAAGAATTAAACTTAACAGAATTTAGTAAATTTATAAATACTTAGATAAGAGATTCTTAATTTTTAATAAGTAATTAAGATTTAATTAAATTTATGTTTACTTTTGAGATTTATGGCATGGTTTCGAAGACATTTCAAACCCTCCCCTACCCCCTCCCTTGATGGGGGGGCAAGGGGAGGGTATAAACAACTTGAATTTAATAGTATATTAAATTGAACATGGAACGAATATGTTTTTGTGAGCAGAAGGTGAACAAGTAAAGCAAGATATAATTTCATTTATAGAAGAAAATTTACCAGTTAAATAAATATTGCATTTAAATTGACTTTAGGCTGTGAAAATGCTAATATTCTAACTTAACACTTTATAAATTATTTCAAAATTCTTATAAAGAAATATAAGAAAATAGAAGTTGCACATCTTATTAAAGAAGAAGCAATTAAAAAATAAATAGGAGGTGATTTTATAAAACATTTAATTTGTTATAAAAAATTGATAAGGAGGTTTAAATGAATTTACTTAAAAAACTTATTTTAACAGTTATAGCTTTTTCAATTGTTGCATCTCTATCACTTACACTTATAGGATGTCCTCCAACACCAGTTACCGAAGAACCTACAACTACTGAGGAACCAGCTGAAGCTCCAACAGAGGAAGAAATTGAATTTACAACTATTAAAGAAGGATATTTAACTGTTGGTACTGATGCAGCATATCCACCGTTAGAAAATGTTGAAGCTGGTGAGTTTGTTGGATTTGATATTGATTTAGTAAAAGAAATAGCAAATGGATTAGGACTTGAAGCAGAAATTATAAATACAGCATGGGATGGAATTTTCCCAGCACTAATTGCACATAAATTTGATGTCGTAATATCTGCAGTTACAATTACAGAAGATAGAGATAAGGAAATGGATTTCTCAGATCCCTATCTTGATTCAGACCAATCAATTGCTACTAAAGATGATAGTGGAATTAAAACTAAAGCAGACTTAAAAGATAAAATTTTAGGTGTTCAGATAGGAACAACAGGAGAGCTCACAGCCAAAGAAATTGATGAGGAAATGGGTGTAGCTGAAATAAAAACTTATGATGATATCTTACTGGCATTTGAGGATTTAAAGGCTGGTAGAATTGATGCTATAATAAATGATATTCCAACATCAGCTTATATTGTCAAAGATAACCCAGAATTAGTGATTGTAGAGAAAATAATAACTAACGAAAAATATGGTATTGTATTCGCTCCAGATACACCTGAACTTCTTAAAGCTGTAAATAAGGTACTGAAAGAGATGAAAGAAGATGGAACATATGATCAAATATACAGCAAATGGTTTGGTGAGAATAAGTAGAATATAGAGTTGATTTTTAAAACCCTCTTGTGTAAATTGCGCAAGTTAGTTCTTTATACTAAAACTTGCGCAATTTTTTTATAAAATATTATTTATGTTAAAATCTTAAAATGAGCTATTTATCATATCCTTTATTTAATATATGATTTTTAACCAATGCATCATTTATACGATAAATATTATTGTTTTAAAAATTATTAAAAAAAATTATAGAATTACAAAGAACACAGATAAGAGTGTTTAGCAAAACAAATAGAGATGTGTAAGAAATAACAGCACAGAATACATATGAAATATGTAATCTGAAAAAGAAAATAATTTTGGAGTAAAGATGGAGAATTTACAAAAACTAATAAGATATTATTTCAACTATTCTGTTATGAAAGATGCATTGCCCTTTCTTTTAAAAGGAGCAGTATTAACTATTAAGTTTTCAGTTATAGCTGAATTTTTTGGAGTAATATTTGGACTTATTTTAGCAATTATGAAAATATCCAAAATAAAGGTTTTTAAATACCCAAGCATAGCTTATATTGAATTTTTTAGGGGAACACCATTACTTATGCAAATTATGTTTGCTTATTATGCACTACCATATATAGGGATTAATTTATCTGGATTTTTTGCAGGTTTATTAGCTCTATCCTTAAATAGTGCAGCCTATATTGCTGAAATATTTAGAGCAGGTATTGAATCAATTGAAAGGGGTCAAATAGAAGCATCTCGTTCATTAGGAATGAACTTCTTTCAAACAATGTGGTATATTGTTTTACCACAAGCTTTCAGGAGAGTCACTCCACCCCTAACAAATGACTTCATTATTCTTCTTAAGGATTCATCTCTTTTATCTGTAATAGCTGTTGTTGAATTACTTAGGGCAGCAAAAGAAATAGCTACATGGAAAGTAAATCCCTCAACTTATACTGCTGCTGCTTTTATATACTTGCTAATTACATTACCCTTGTCTCAATTGGTACATTATTTAGAGAGGAGGTATAAGATAATTGATTAAGGTAGTAAACCTTCATAAAAAATTTGGAGATCTCCATGTCTTAAAAGGTATAAATTTAAAATTAAGAAAGAGTGAGGTCTTAGTAATAATAGGACCCAGTGGTTCAGGTAAAAGCACTTTTTTAAGATGTTTAAATCTACTTGAGGAAACTACTTCTGGAGAAATTTTCATTGAAGGTGTCGAAATAACTAAACCAGGTGTTGATATAAATAAGGTTAGACAGAAAATAGGTATAGTATTTCAACTTTTTAATCTATTTCCACATTTAACTGCTTTAGGTAATGTCAGTTTAGCTCCACAGAAAGTTTTAAAGATGAGTAAAAAAGATGCAGAACATTCAGCTAAAGAAATGTTAAATAAGGTTGGTCTTTCTGATAAAATCAATTCTTTTCCTGCTCAATTATCAGGTGGACAGAAACAGAGAGTTGCTATAGCTCGTGCACTCGCAATGAATCCAGATATAATGCTATTTGATGAGGTTACATCAGCACTTGATCCAGAACTTATTAAGGGAGTTTTAGATATAATGAAATCATTAGCACTTGGTGGAATGACAATGATTGTCGTAACTCATGAGATGGGATTTGCAGGAGAAGCTGGAGATAGAATGATATTTATGGATGAGGGGATTATTATGGAGGAAAATACTCCTGAGGAGATGTTTAAAAATCCCCGAAATCCGAGAACAAAGAAGTTTTTAGAAGCCATATTATAATAAATTTTAAAAAATAAGAAATAAGAGAAGCTTTGGACATAGTTTCTCCCTTCGTCTTACTCAATTCCCCTCCCTTTACGGGAGGGGGTAGGGGGAGGGTAAAATGTCTTCGAAACCATGTCGCAAAGCTATATATAAAACTTAAGTTTTAAAAAATGGAAAAATCTGTTTCAAACGATTTTAAAGAGTTATATAAGCTTTATTATGATAAAGCTGAATATGAAATGAATGAAATCTGTAGTGACATAAAAAGTTGTAACCTATGTTTTCCCGAGAATTCCAAGATTAAAGTGTTTGGTAGTGGTCATCCAATGGCAGATTTGTTTATAGTAAAATCCACTTTTACTAAAAGGGAAGGGGATAGCAATATAGCATTTTTTGGGAAAAGTGGAGATGCTATAAAAAAGTCGTGTGAAAAACTATACTATGATTACTCAAATCTTTATGGTACTGATGTAGTCAAATGCTTTGTAAGTGAAGAAATAAGAGAAAAATGCTTTAAAAATTGCTCAAAATTTTTAAAATTGGAAATTTTAGCTTGTCAACCAAAAATAATATTGTCAATGGGGGAGTTGGCTACAAGGGCACTAAATCTTATTAAAATGGAGGATGATGAGGAGATACAATTTCTTCCAGGAAATGTCTATAATCTTTGGCTTGAAATTAAAGTTTTGGTTACAAATGATCTTGTGAAATCATTTTATGATTTAGAAGTAAAGAGACAGGTTTGGAATGACATCCAAAAATTTTTTGAAATGGCTAAAAAAATAGAAACTCCAAAAGATTATTAAAGAAAAATAATCTTTTGGAGTTTGCTTTCTTTTATTTATTGATTATTTTTTACTCATTATTTAGATTTCAATTGTTAACCCTTTCCAGGACACGCGCTTTAATCCCTTCCATTCTTTCTATCTTTCTTTCATTATTGTCAATTGCTCTTTGAATAGCTAGCTGAGCTTCAGGAGGAACTTCGTCCTTAACTTTTATTAAAACCTCTTTTTGTGTATTAAAAATTCCTAAAATCATATCAAAAACTGTATCCAAAACTTCTATGGATTTTTTTTGGGGGGATATCTGTTGGTTTTTACCTTTTTCAGGTTTTCCTTTTTCTTCTTTATCTTCTAATGAATCTTTATCCTCTATCTGTTTACCCCAATTAGTCTTAGCAATGGCTCTCATAATCATTCCGTGAGTCTTACCTATAACTGATTCTAATTTATTAGTTATCTTGGCAATTATAGATACTATGGCTCCATGACTCGTTTTTCCACTTTGGTGTTCTTCTTCAACATTAATGGTTGGCTCTTCGCCATTTTCACTGAAGGAAAGAGTTGAGGTTATCTTATTCCAGTTCATTTTAAATATATTTTCCCCTTCATCCTCAACTGTTATAACATCATCAACATCTTGATCATTATTATCAGCTAGAGCAATGGGAATAACAGTACACATACTTATTATCCCAATAAGAATTAAAATTCCAATTTTTCTCATCATTTATTAATACCTCCCTTTTTTATACTAATTTTTTTAACAATAATAATTCTTTTGGAAGTTTTCATATAATAAAACACATTAAATATTAAAAAGATACGCAAATTTAAAAAATATTTTAATTAAAAAATTTTTTAGAAAATCTTTATTTAAGCTTTGTATAAGTCTATTAATGACTTGTTTTGAATAAATTATTGGATTTTAAAAACAAGCATTAAAATAATATTAATTATAATTAGACATTTATTTATTATTAAAATGTTCCATATATTTTTAAAGTTTTAGAAATATTAGCAAAAAATATTTTTAAACCTTTTTTAATAATAAGATAAAATATGAATAAAAGTGTTTTTGATTAGTTTAAAAAATACCTATACTTTTTTACTTTTGATAATTAAATCATAAACGCAATTCAATTCAACTGATAAGAGAGATTCTTCGCTAACGCTCAGAAAGACAAAAAGGTAAAATTACTTAAATTTGTTAAAATTATGATTATTTAGGAATAGATTAGAAAGAAAGCCAACGGCTTTAGTCGTTGGAGGTGTCACTATATGAATATAAGCAAAAGGATGATTTAATTTGATTCCTTTATATATTGATTTATATAAAAAAGGAGAACTTAAAAAAAGAATAGATGAAGCTTGGGCACTGCTAAAGTCGTGTGTTCTATGTCCACGAAATTGTAAAGTTAATAGGTTAATTGATGAAAAGGGGCTTTGTAATACAGGAAAAAGAGTAGTTGTTTCAAGTTATGGTCCTCACTTTGGAGAAGAATCACCTCTTGTTGGAAAAAGAGGCTCTGGAACTATTTTTATAACATGGTGCTGTATGAGATGTATATATTGTCAAAATTATTCTATAAGTCAATTAGGTGAGGGAACTGAGACAAGTAATGAGGATTTAGCAAAAATGATGTTATCTTTACAAAATCAGGGTTGTCATAATATAAACATAGTAACACCTACACATGTTGTACCACAAATATTATCTGCCTTGGAAATAGCAGTTGGAAAAGGGCTAAATATCCCTCTTGTTTATAACACAGGTGGTTATGATTCTGCAGAAACACTAAAAATACTTAATGGTATATTTGACATTTATATGCCGGATATGAAATATGGTGACAGGACAACTGCTGCAAAACTTTCTAAGATAAGTAATTATCCAAAAATTAATCAAGATGCTGTTTTAGAAATGCATAGACAAGTTGGAGATTTAGTTTTAGATGGTAATGGAATAGCTCAAAGAGGGCTACTTATAAGGCATTTAGTTTTACCGGATAATCTTGCAGGAACAGAAAAGGTTTTAGAATTTATTGCAAAAAAAATCTCAAAAAATACATACCTAAATATTATGGATCAGTATAATCCTCATCATAAAGCATTTAAAAAACCCCCATTAAATAAAAGAATCATAAGTAATGAATATAATTATGCCTTAAAATTGGCAAAAAAGTACGGTTTGAATAGATTAGATTCTAAAAAACCCATATCTTTCATTAGAATTTTTTAAGGATTTCTGAGGATATATTCCAATAGAATATACTATTTAATATATAAGTATGATAATATTTTTTTCATTTCTGATGATATATCTGAACAATATATACTAAATAATTCTAAAATTTTTAATACTTCTTATAATTTAGTAGCAGGTGTTCTTTAAAATTAGGATCACTTCCCTCTCCCTTGATGGGAGAGGGTTAGGGAGAGGGTGTAAATTTGATAATTTAAATATTTCCCCTCCCCTAAAATCCCCTCCCACAAGGGGAGGGGACTATATATATGAATAACTACATATATGTAGATAACTAAACTTTTTTTAGGAAGAGCTTTAATTTTTAAAAAATTAACGTATCTTTTCAAATTTATTAGTGTTTTATTAGTTAGAGAGGAATTATTGGTTTCTGAAAGAAAAATAAGAAGGCTTGTTGAGAGAGCAAAAAAGTATGATCCAGAAGCATTCAGTGAATTATACGAGCTGTATGTAAGAAAAATATATAGATATATACTTTTTAGAGTGGGAGACCCCCATATTGCTGAGGATTTAACTGAGAATGTTTTTTATAAAGCCTTGAAATCAATTGATGAATTTAAATTTAAAAAAGTGCCTTTTTCTTCATGGTTATTTACAATAGCAGGCAATATTTTAAAAAATTATTATAGGCACAAAGCAGTAGAAAAAAAATATCTTTCTGGAATTGACAAAGACTTACAAGTTTCAAATATAGATGTGCAATTAATATTTGAAAAAGAACTTGACAAACAAGATTTAATAAATGCAATAAATAGATTAAATACGGAACAAAGACAAGTAATAATTTTTAAATTTATTTCAGGATTAAAAAATAAGGAAGTCTCAAAGATTATGAAAAAATCTTTAGGGGCGGTGAAAGCTCTTCAATATAGAGCATTAAGAAATCTTAGTTCTTATTTAAGTAAAAAAGTGAGTTAGATGACAACGAAGATTGAGAAAATAATAGACAATTGCATAAAACTAATTTCAGAAAATAATCTGTCGCTGGAACAGTGTCTAAAAAGGTATCCAAAATTTAAAGAAGAATTGAGACCACTTTTGGAATCTTTTATAAAGGTTAAGGAATTTGAGAAAATAAACCCCTCAGCAATTTTTGAGGATGAAGTAAAAATTCGATTTATAAATATTGTAAAAGCAAAACAGTCTCAGATTTTGCCAAAGAAAGGTATGATACCAAGATCTGTAACAAAATTCTCAGGGTTGTGGACTATGCCTATATTAGCAAAAATATCAATTTTTGTAATATTATTCCTGTTTATAAGTGGTTTTACATCAATATTATCAGCTGATAGTTTACCAGGTGATTTTTTATATCCTGTAAAATTAGCAACTGAGAAAGTCATAATATTTTTTACTTCACATCATGAAAGAGCCAATTTGCATGCAATTTTTGCTAAAAAGAGATTAGATGAGATTGAAAGAATGGTTGGAAAGGGAAGAACAGTAGGAATTGATGAAGCATTAAATATTTTAGAAAGCGAAACAGATTCAGCGATTAGTTATATTGAAGATCTCGAAATTGAAATAAGGACACCGGAAGTTATCGATAAGATTTCAGAGAATTTTAAGAAACAGAAGGAAGTTTTAGAAAAAGTTAAGGAAAATGTTCCAGATGAGGTCAGGATAGCTATCGAAAGAGTAATTGAGAACAACATAAAAAAGAGTAGTAAAATAGAGGAGATAAAACAAAATATAATTAAAAGACCTAATAATTAGAATAAACCTATAAATAAAAATAAAGGTAATTAAAGTATTTTTTATTTCTTTATTTTCCAATAGCCATTCCTGTCGGATCTATCTCATGAAGTATTTTTCTTTCTTTTTCAGTTGGGGGAGTTGTAAATTCTATCTTATCAGGGATAATAATATCAAAACTACTATTTTCTTTTACTTTCTCTAAATTAACACCTGGATGTAAGAACAAAAGCTTCATTTTTTTTGTTTCATCATCAAATCCATAAACTCCCAATTGAGTTATAATCCTATAAGGACCACCACCCTCTGGTAAACCTGCTTCTTCTCTAGCTCCCTTACCAGATAAATAACCTGGGGTAGTAATAAAATCAACTTTTTCAACAAATCTAAGCTTATCCTGCCTCATTATAATTATAGTTTTTTGACAAAGTGAACCTACATCATTAGCGCCACCACTTCCAGGTAACCTGACTTTAAAGTTCTCATAAGAACCGATTACAGTAGTGTTTATATTTCCATATATATCAATTTGTGCAGCTCCTAAAAATCCATAATCCATATACCCTGCCTGGGTTAGTGACATACTATCATGCATACTTGATGCAGCTATTGCTTTATAGAATGTTCTGGAATCACCAACTGAAATTGGGAGAACAGGTACTTGTGGACCCATTGAACCAGCCTCAAAAAATATAAGTAGTTTAGGTGCATGTGTTCTTTGAGCAAACATTGTAGCAATCATTGGTAGTCCTGTTCCAACAAAAACTGATTTTTTATCTTCCAGTAGCCTTCCAGCTACGGTTGCTAAGAGTTCTGTTTGAGTGTAATTAATTTCTTTTTCAGCCATTTGAATAAACTCCTTTTGAATTAAACAATTTTTTGATTCATCTAATTATTTAAATTTATTGGATTACTCTAGAGAAATTTAAAATTAAATTATCGGTTTCTCTTTTTCTCAAGCCAGGGAGCTTTTAGTTTAGCCTTTAGATGTTCAACATCTTCTAAATATTTTAATTTTTTCTGACCACCTATTAGTTCTAAGTAATCTTCGAATTTTTCAACTGAATAAACATATTTCTCAAAATATTTATTAACTCCTTCAGGTGTTCTGGACATTTCAAGCCACTCACCGATATGTTCTTCATCAAAGTAGTACTTATATGGCATATTACATGGGTGGGATCCATAGGGTACTTCTATTACTGCATCTACCAAAAAGAATGGTATAACTGTCAGCCAGGGCTTTTCTCTTATCTCATCGTTATCAATTATCTTTTCTGTTGTCATTATTACTCTTCTTCCTGCTCTTGAGAGTTCAAAATCCTCTATGATTATTCCATCAATTTGAGCATTTCCATATATGTCACATCTTGGAACATGCATTACTACTACATCAGGATAACATGCTGGAACAAGACAGATTGGTTTTTTAGAGAATGGATCTTTTACTACCTTTGCTGAACTCTGTTTTAATGTATCTGTACCTAAAAGATTTCTAGTTGGAATGAAAGGAACTCCCATCATAGCTGCTAAAAATCTCCATTGATATCCTGCATTACTAATCTCTGATGTAACCTTACATTTTCTTTCCTCAACTAATCTTCTGGATGCTGGAGATAGGCCTCTTAATTCATGACCAAAAGCATAAGCGACCTCAATTTTATTTACACAACCAGAAGCTATTAATAAATCAGAATCGTGAACTGCAGTCTTACCGGCAAATATTAGGTTCCTCTTTTTCTGCCTGATTATCTCATATATTACTGCCATAGAGACTCTAACATGTCCGAATCCTCCCATTGCGATAAATGAACCATCTTTTACATATTTTTCGACTGCTTCCTTTACTGTTGTTCTTTTATCTTTTAAATCTCTACTTTTATTTTCTAAAATCCATTTTCTATTTTCATCTGGATCATGCCATCCAATAAGTTCCCCTTTACCTTCCTGCAATACTTCCACCTTTAGCCTCCATTTTAAAAATTAATTTATTGCAATAATAAAATGTTAGAAATAATTACTAAAACAAAATGTTAAAAATAATAAATTTAAATGAGTGTCATTGTGAGCCAGGTCCTGGTTGTCATTTCGAGCCACCGAAGGTGGTGTGGCAATCTCA
>JAHJRV010000044.1 GCA_018830725.1 Actinomycetota bacterium
AAATATTGGAAAAAATAAAGAACTTTTCAAAATTAAATATTTCACCTAAAATATGGTGAAAAGTAAAATTCACCTAAATTAGTATGAAATTATTGAATATAAAAAATTGAAATTAAAAATTCTAATTTAGCAATTTTGATAGTTTGATACTTTAATAACATACAAAGCATATAAAGAAAAATATTTTAAAAAGTGTGATTTTATGAAATATGGCATATTAACAGCCGATATTATTAGATCCAAAAAAATAACTGATAGGAATTTATTTTTTAAACTTTTTTCTGAAAAAATTAGTTATGTTAATAAAAGATTTTCCTTTCTCTTGCTTGTTCCATTTAAAATATATAGGGGTGATGAGTTTCAAGGTGGCATAAAAGAAATTAATAAGACACCTGAATTTTTGTCAATAATTAGAGAAAACTTCTACCCTTTGCAGTTTAGAGCTGGAATAGGAATTGGTTCAATATCCACTAAGATAAAAAGGGATATAGGAGAAATTGATGGAGAGGCTTTAAGACTTTCTAGCCAGGCTTTAAATATCATCAAAAAAGAAAGGGAGAGAATTACTTATTATAAACTCCCATCTGAATATAGATCTTTAGAGGAAATCATTAATAACTTTTACACATTTTTGGATTTAAATGTTATTAATAGAACATCTAAACAATGGGATGCTATAAGATTGTATCGAGATAAAAAAAATCTAAAGAAAGTAGCAACAAAATTAAATGTAACATTTCAAAATGTTTCAAAGAGACTTAGGGCTGCTCATTGGTCACAATATTATCAATTAGAGAGATTTTTAATTAAAAAATTGGAGGAATACTTTTCTCACAATTAAGCAGATTTATTTTTTAATTTGAATTTAATATTTTTTAAATTTAATTAATGCACACACTTCATTATTCTCTACTTTCAAGTTAGGGGGAGAGAAAATAATTCATAAAGTTATATTTTTAAGATTGTGAAAAGGAAAGTTAAGATATGAGAAAAATTAGTGCAGATGAAATAAAAGATAAGGTAGCAATGCTTTGTAAAAAAGCAAACTATAAACTACCTGATGATGTTAAAAGTGCAATCAAAGAAGCATACAATAAAGAAAAATCATCATTAGGAAAAGAAGTTTTATCCCAAATCATAAAAAATTATGAAATTGCTGAAAATTCAAAGGTACCAATTTGTCAGGATACAGGTATTGCAGTTTTTTTCATTAAAATAGGCGAAGATGTAAAAATTGTAGATGGTGATATATATGATGCAATTACTGAGGGTGTTAGAAAGGGATATTTGGAGGGATATCTTAGGGTTTCTATGGTTAAGGATCCTCTATATGAAAGAGAAAATACTTTAGATAATACTCCAGCAATTATACATTTAGAGATAGTTTCAGGAAAAAATCTGGAAATTACTCTAATGCCTAAAGGTGCTGGTTCAGAAAATATGTCAAAGATGACTATCCTAACTCCTTCTGCTAGCGAAGAAGATATAGAAAATTTTGTTGTAAAAACCGTTAAAGAAGGTGGAGCTAATGCATGTCCTCCTGTAATAGTTGGAGTAGGAATTGGAGGAAATTTGGAAAGCTGCACACTCTTATCAAAGAAAGCTCTGTTAAGAGATGTAGGAAAACAAAATCCAGATTTAAAATATGCTCAATTAGAGAGAAGAATTTTAAAAAAGATTAACAAATTAGGAATTGGACCTTCAGGATTTGGAGGTATTTATACTGCATTAGCAGTTCATATAGAAACAGCTCCATGTCATATTTCTAATTTACCAATATGTGTAAATCTCAATTGTCATGCAGCTCGTAAAGCTTCATTAATTATCTAATATGTAAAAAAGGTTGAATATGTCAAGAACTTTTAGGTTAAAAACACCCTTTAGTGAAAGGGATTTAGAGAAACTTAATATAGGAGATAAAATCCTTTTATCTGGAGTTATATTTACTGCAAGAGATGCAGCTCATAAATTGCTAAAAAAACAGATTGATGAAGGAAAAAAAACACCATTTAATCTTAAAGGCTCAGTAATATTTTATGCTGGACCTACACCTTCAAAACCTGGGGATCCTATTGGCTCTATAGGTCCTACTACATCACATAGGATGGACAGTTATGCTCCATTTTTTTACTCGTTAGGAGTAAAGGCTACTATAGGAAAAGGTAGTCGTTCAAAAGAAGTTGTTTTGGCTCAAAAGAAATATAAAGCAGTTTATCTTGCAGCTGTTGGTGGAGTAGCTGCATTACTTGCAAAGCATGTAAAAAAAGCGAAAGTTATAGCATATCCAGAATTAGGTACAGAAGCCATTAGGAAATTGTGGGTTGAAGATTTTCCTTGCATTGTAGCAAATGATATATACGGAAATGACCTATATGAAAGGGTTAAAGACTTTTAAATCTTAGTTATTTTCATTTTCTTCCAAATTAGCTTTTTTAATTATTAATGGCATTATGAAAGTAAGCCATAATCCCATAATAAAATATCTTATATATGTGAAAAAATCTGCGACAGGTAATATTTCCTTTAACCCAATTCTAATTATCAATGAAACAGATAAAGCTATTATTATTTTTATAACCTGAATGTAAAGTTTTGCTTTAGGGTTAAAATCTATATATCTTTTTTCAAAAGTTACTCCCAAGATAATGCCTGATAAAACCCCCAAAATTTGCCCAGTTGAATAGGTTGGATAAATAAAAAAAGAAATTAAAGGAATGATAATAATTAAAATTGGAATTAGATAATCATAATGAAAATATCCCTTATTATGAAAATACTTTTTATTATAATTTGATAAAAACTCCCAAACTTGATATTTTTCTATTAGAAATAATAAAATTATTAGTATTAAAAAACCAATTATCCATCCACCAAAAACATCTATTGGAAAATGTACTCCTAAATATATTCTACTTAATGAAACCAAAGAGATTATTATTAATAGCATAATTTTCAACCAATTCTTTTTAACTTCTGACAATAAGTAACCAAAAAAGACAACAGCACCTTGAGCATGATTGCTTGGAAAAGCATAGCTATCCTCCTCA
>JAHJRV010000045.1 GCA_018830725.1 Actinomycetota bacterium
TGAAGAGAAAAGGAAAATAGTAGAGATTGTAGAGGTAGAAAAGAAACTTGATGCAAATTCTAAGTTTATTACTAGGAAGGTCTTTTGATGAATAATATAACTATTTCAATACTTTTTTCTACTGTTGCTTTCTTGGTCGTGATGGTAATAAGTGAAATAAGCACTGAAATGAACAAAAGACTTATAACTAAAATGAAAAGAGAAACAGTAGAAGTTGAAAAGAAAGATGTTTTAAGTAGATTTAAGAAAAAAATAAGCAATTTTCTAAACAGCACAGGACTAAAACTAGATGTTGATGAATTTTTATTTATTAATTTTATTTTATATCTAGCAATGTTTGTAGTTTTTTTGATTTTTGGAATTCCTGTTATTTTAGTTTTATTTGCCTCAATTGTGCTTCCTTTTTTATTTATTTGGTACTTTAACTATAAAAAAGAAAAAAGAAGAATAAAAATAGAAAGGCAAATGGAAGGTTTCTTAATAGATTTATCTGGTATTTTATCCCCTATACCAAATATTTTGGAAGCTCTCAAAGAATCAGTTGGAAGAGTAAATCAGCCACTAAAAGATGAGATATTAAAGATAATAAATGAGGTAACGGGAGCTAATATATCCCTGGAAGAATCTTTAAAAAACTTATCTCGTAGATTCAATGACAAAGGGCTTATAAATATTTTTTCAATTGCTATGATACAAGCCATTAAGATAGGTACTAAAGATACAGGAAAAATACTAAAAAGATACGCCGATGTTGCAAGAAGAAATGAGAGAATAAGACTAGAAGCTAACGCAAAGTTGGGATATGCAAGAACACAGAAGAATGTTTTATTAATAGGTACAATATTTCTTTATATTTTAGTTCTTATACTCAATCCCGAATATATTAGTTTTTATTCTACTAAAATAGGGCTGTTTATAGTAATTTATTCAATTTTATCAATAATTATAGGGGTTTATATTTTAAATAAAATTACAAGTATAAGTGAGTAAGATGAATTTAGAAGCGTTAATCATAGCATTAATTATGAGTATATGTGCAGGAATATTTGTTTTCTTTTCACTTCTAAGGCCTGCAAATTTAAGGGGACTGGAGAAGAAGGAAAGTAAAAACATAAAAAGTAAATTATCAGGTATTATAGATAAATTTACTGTTAGTTCTGAGGGTGAAGAGTATAATGATTTGTTTGAAAAATTGGAGGATTTCAAATACTTCGGATTTAAAATTGCCAATTTTAATGATTTCATAACAATAAAAATAATATCAGTTTGTTTTGCCTTAATTTTTTCTTTAATTACTAATATAAAAATTCCAAAAATAATCACTTTATTAGCTTATATACTAATTGCATGGAAATTACCTGACATAAAACTATCAAATGAAATTAAAGATACAAACAGAAAAATAAGAAGTGAATTACCTTATATAGCTGAGATAATTGCATTAGGTATGGAAGGGGGGATGAATTTTAACGAGAGTATTAACTTTTTAATTCAGAGTAAAAAAGGAAAAATAATTGATTTACTAAAAGAGGGGTATTTTAATTTCAGCGCTGGTGGGGGAGAAGAGAAAAGTTATATTAAAGCTGCACAAAAAAGCCTAAGTGAAGAGTTTGTTAATTTGATCAGAACTGTTTTTCAGAGCAAGCGATTGGGAATACCTGTCAGTGAGCAAATATTCAGGCTAGCTGAGAATTTAAGATATAAAAATGCAGCTTTTCTAAAGCTAAAGGTTGAAGGAATACCTGTTTATGCAACTTTGGTTATAATGGGTTTTTTCTTTTTACCAATAATTTTAGCTATCGTATCGCCTTATGTGGCAGAAATAATAAAATTCTTTTAATTTTAAAGAAAGGGAGGAGTAAATGAATTTCTTAATTAAATTCAAAGACAGATTTAGAAAAGAAAACGGAGATGTTGCAATTGAGTACTTTGTGATAGCAGCAATAATAATAATTGGTGTAGTTACTGCCCTTATAACACTGCGTGATGAGTTAATAGCTCTGATTGAAAATATCATAACAATTCTACGAACAGCACCGTAAAAAAATTAATATGAAAATAATAAATTTAAAAAGTGAAAGAGGCTCAACTCTAATTGAGTTCACCCTGACAATATTAATATTTTTAATAATATTTGCTGCAATAGTTCAGTTTGGTTATATATTATTTGCAAATAATATTGTTGAAACAGCATCCTTTGAGGGTGCAAGAGCAGGCTCCATTACACCAGATCCAGCTGATGCTGAGAGTGTTGCATCAAATGCTGTTGATGATTATATTGTAAAAGTACTTCCTGGTTGGAGTAGTGGTAATATGAAAAAAGACATATCGATAACAGGTCTTAGCCCGGAGGATACTATAACTGTAAGCGTTTCTTATGATGTACCAATAATGTTTGGTAAAGCTTTGTTCCCTTATAGCGGTGGCTATTTTACTGTCGGAGGGGAATCAACTATGACACTTACTGAAAAACCTTAAAATTATGAAGAAAATTATTAAAAATGAAACGGGTTCATACGCAATAATTGCAGGTATAATGATACCTATTTTTCTATTGATAGCTGCTCTGGCAGTAGATATGAGCATACTCTTTAGTACAAGAGCAGAACTACTCAAAGCATCAGATATAGCAGCAATAGAGGTTTCAAAATACCTAGATTTAAAAATAAGTGAGGATACAGGGGAAGCAGTAATTAAACCTGGATATGTTAATCACGCCTATGAATGGGTAAAATTAAATTTTGTAAATAGATTTGGAGGAACTTTAAAAGAAGTTGGTGTAAGATTTGAGCTTGATAATGATGAGGTAAATCCCGAGATGGTTTATGTTAAATCAGTAGCTAATATTCCTCTACATTTTGCTAAAATAATAGGTATAGCATCAACAAATGTTGTTGTTGAAGGTTCAGCAAGAATAAGGGAGGTAAAATGAGGATTATAAAAATACTTTCTTTTATATTAATAGCAATAGTTTTATTAGCTTTATTAAGTATTGCTATCACAGATATAAAGAGTTGCTCTAAA
>JAHJRV010000046.1 GCA_018830725.1 Actinomycetota bacterium
AAGATTTAGAATCTCAACAGATTGCACTTCAGCACGAATCCACTATGATGATTACTATCTATATTAATCTAAGATCAGACGAATTAGATAAATTAAAAAAGGATATTGAGACAGTTCAAACAATACTAAGAAAGGGTAGAATAAAATTTAGATCAGCATCTCTACTCACAAAGCAGGCTTATCAAAGTATTTCTCCATTAAACAAAAATACACTAGAAAATAGGTATTCATCTATTTTAGGATCTCCAGGTGCAGCGAAATTATTCCCATTTATTGATAGGAGTTTTGTTCAATTTAAGGGAAAGCCCATATTATGGGGATATGACTTATCAAGTGGTGATCTTATTTACTTCGACATTTTTACAGAGTTTATGAATTATAACATACATTGTGCTGGTCCTACTGGCGGTGGGAAAACTTTTTTATTGAATATGCTTGCTGCAAGGACTTATGCACTAGGAGATAAAGTTATAATTATAGACCCCACTAAGGGTGATTTTTACAGAAGTTGTAAGGCGTATAACGGGGATTACATAAAGATAGGCGTAGGCGAACCTGTATCTATTAACATATGTTCATTGCCCCAGTATGATTTATTGCCTAAAGGCTATACAGGGGATAAGATTTTAAATCAGCATGTTGAGAAACTAATAAATTATATTGAGATACTAGCAAAAGGTATAACTGTTGAAGAAAAAGGGATTTTAAATCACAGAATAAAGAAAGCCTATTATGATTTTGGAATTAATGAGACTGAAGAATCCCAGCAAAGAGAAGAAAAAGATATGCCAACTTTTACTGACATATACAAAAATGCTATTGATAATAGCAAAGATCTTAATAAATTAAGCGACAGATTACGACCGTTTATAGGAATAGGAACTAAAGAAAGCATGTTCTCAGGTTACACTAATGTCAATCTAGATAGTGATTTTATTGTTTTTGATTTGTCTTCTCTATCTCAGGAGGACAAGATGTTGGGAATTCACCTAATAAACGATTTAATATGGACTAAAGCATTTGAGAAAAGAGAAAGAACCCATGTTTTTGTCGATGAGATGTGGTCGACTCTTGAAAATGATTTTTCAGCAAAAATGAGCGACAGATTCGCACGACTAGCTAGGTCTCTGAATATATCCTTTTGTACAACCAGTCAAAATTTTAGGGATTATATTGAAAATTCCTATGGAAGATCCATCCTTGCTAATGCTGAATGTATGGTTTTGTTACATCAAGAAGAAAGCGAAATTGAGTATATAAAAAAATTTAAAAATTTAACTGACAAAATGGTGAATTTTTTACTTCAAGCAGATGTTGGAGAGGGAATATTGTTTTTAGGAAGATATGCGACTGCTGTTAAGTTTGAAGTTAGCGAAAATGAGGCATTTTTGTACGAGACCAATCCTCAAAAACTAAGAAAAATGGGAGTTTTACAATAGAATGGCTGGTGCAAGTATAGCTACTGCAATTTCAAAAATAATTAAAGAATTAGCTAAAAAAAGGCTAATAGAAAAAATAAGAAATAATTTTGATTTCTTAATTATGACTACTTTAGTATTTTTACTTTTTGTTCCTTATTTTTTAACCTCAATTTTTGTTGTTATTATAAATCCCCGCTATTCTACTGGAACTAATGAATACGGAAATTTGTCAAAAGAAAAAGTAGAAGAATATAATTATTTGCAATATTTTCTAGACGATAAATTGCCCTGGCAGTTCATATATTCAATTGAAGAATACTATGAATTGAAAGATATAGAGGAGTATATATGGCAGGACGACCTTTCTATTTTTTGGGACAAAAATTTCAGTTTTTGGGAAGAGGAGCAGAAGAAATATTATCATATTGAATTTGAACCAGATGAACATGGAAAAAGTATCGGAGAATTAATAATTGATGACAATGAGAAGTATTATCATTGCGAAGATATGATGGTTTATTGCGAAAGGATGATAGAAAAAATTGCAGTTTTTTTAGAAAAGAGTGAATACAATAAATTGGGAGGCTGGGTTCAGGCAGAATTAGATGATAATGAAGAAAAAACGGGTTATTACTATATGTTTTTGGGAGCTTTTAGGATGCCCTTTGATAAATATATTGAATATACAGAGATAGCCCCTGAATTAATCAAAACTACCCCTTATATGAAATCATTGGGAATAGAGGATAGAAAAGTACCTCTGTATAGACCATGCACTATTTATGATAAAAAAGATGATAAAAATATATTGGGAGATGGTGTTATCTATTTAATAAGCATTAAAGATGTTCTTGAAGAAATGGGTGACTCTCATAATTTTTATGAAATACTTTTAAGGCTCGGCTTTGATGAAAACGATGCTTATTTAATTGAAAAATATGCAAGATGTATTATGAGATGGGAAGGTTGGGAAGATGAGACCTTAGAGGAACAAAGAACTACAAAAACTTGTGAAAGATTGTACGAAGAATATCTAAATTTACCAGAGGGATATTATGAAGAATTAAGTGACGAGAAATTAGATTCTTTGCTTAATTGTAGTTATAGTTTTCCTGTTGGCGGGAGTTATCATTATAACCATGATAAATATAGTCATCACGATTATCCTGCAAAAGATATATATTCTTCAGTGGGAACTCCTGTTTATACAGTAACAAGCGGCGTTATAAGCAATGTTAATAAAACAGATCTATATAATTGTGCAACTAAATCCGGTCCTAAAGGTGGGATATC
>JAHJRV010000047.1 GCA_018830725.1 Actinomycetota bacterium
AATAATGCTGATATTTTTTCATGTGTTTCAAAACGACAAGAAAGTGCAACAATTGGTGAATTGGGGATTTTAGGAAGATTAAATCGATATACTTCTAAATACAACTTTACAAGGTTGATTCCATGTGCGGCACCTGAGGATGATTTTTCTCACACTAAAAAGGTCTTGAGGGGAATTGATGTAGAAGAAGATGACTTCGTGATTCTTTACAGTGGTGGTTACAACACATGGGTTGATGTTGATACACTTTTTAATGCTTTAACGATAGTAATGAATGAAAACCCAAAAATAAGATTTGTTTCAACAGGGGGAGAGATTAAAGGAATTGATGAAAAGACATATCCTCACTTTTTAAAAAAGATTAAAAATTCACCTTTTAAAGATAGATTTTTAATGAAAGGATGGATCCCTACTCAAGATGTTAAGAACTATTATTTTGAAGCCAATTTGGGAATTAATGTAGACAAAAAAATATATGAAGTTTTTTTAGGAAGTAAAAATAGGATTTTAGAATGGATGAGAGCGGGTCTTTTAGTACTGAGTTCAAAGGTTTGTGAGCTTTCATATCTTTTAGAAGAAGAAGGATTGGGGTTTACCTATATAGCTGAGGATGCAAAATCTTTAAAGGATAAGATTGTTGAAATAATCTCAAATCCAAATTTAGTAAAAAAAGTTGCTGAAAAAGCAAAAAAGTATGTAATTGAAAACTTGACTTATTACAAAACAACAGAACCTCTAAGAGAATGGGCAAGAAATCCAAAAACATCACCTGATAGAGATAAGGAAAGGGTACTCGACAGAAGCAAAGAAGAGGCTTTTCAAAATTTAGAGAGGATTGTTAAATCTCAACAGGAGATGATTAAAGTTAGAGATGAAAGAATAGCAGAGCTTGAGGAACTTTTTCATAAAAAACTTATATACAGAATTTATAACTACCTAAAATTCATAAAAAAAAGAATATTCTAATATAGAATACATAAATTTAACAATGTATAAAATTCTAATTTTAAAAAGAAGTATTGAATGATTTGGGCATAGTTTCTCCTTTCCCCTTCGTTACACTCGAGGGTCAATTCCCCTCCCTTTATGGGAGGGGGTAGGGGGAGGGTAAAATGTCTTCGAAACCATGCCACAAATCTCTGAAGAGAATTAAAATGAATGAGGAGTCAAATTTCAAAAAAGTTTCTATAATAATTGTTAGCTATAATAGTTCAAAATTTATATTTGATTGCATAAATTCGATTAAGAATCAAGAATATCCTTATTATGAAATTATTGTTGTTGATAATGCTTCCTCTGACAATTCTGTTTTTATAGTTAAAGAAAATTTTCCCGAAGTAAGAATTCATAAGTTATCAAGAAATCTCGGTTTTGCTGGAGCAGTGAATCTGGGAGTTAATTTATCAAGTGGAGATATAATTGTTCTTTTAAATCCAGATGTTATTGTTAAAGAAAATTGGCTTTTAACCTTAACTGAAGCATTTCAAAATGAGCAAGTAGGAGTAGTAGGAAGTATTATATTAGATAGTAATCAATCATTTATTCAGCATGCTGGAGCAGTAATACACAAAAATGGTTTAACTGAACATATTGAATTAAGTCTTAAAGAGGTTTCTTTAACAGATAATGAAAAGTTAATGGAAAAAATAAAAGAAAAAATAAAAAAAGAGTTTGAAAAAACAGATATAGATTATGTTACAGGTGCATCAATGGCAATTAGAAGAAGTCTCTGGGATAAATTGTGTGGGTTTGATGAAAAATATTTTCCTGGATACTTTGAGGAGACAGATTTTTGCATTAAAATTAAAAATATGGGATATAAGGTAATATTAGAACCAAAATCAATATGCATTCACAAACAAGCATCATCAAGTGGCTTATTTAGTTCAACTTTTTATTATTTTTATCATAAAAATAGAATCAGGTTTATTTTTAAAAACTATAGTTTTAGAAAATTTATTTATGTTTTTTTACCAAGTGAAATAAATTGGATAAGAAACAAAAGGATTTCAAAAGAGAATATACCTCTTTTGAAAGCTTATCTTATAAATATCATAAATATTTTTTCAACTTTACATAGAAGAAAGAAATATATTTCATAAATTTATGTTTAATAATTTTTAATTGTTTAAAGGATTTTTTAAAAACTTAATTTCTAATGGTTTTATTATAGAATAAGTTTGAAAAATTAATTAATTATTTATTTAGGAGATGTTTTTAATAAGCCAACACAGGTTGGGTGAAAAAAATTGAAAAAGAATAATATATTAATTATAAGCTACGATGTCGTTGGAAGCCAAATGGCTGGACCAGGAATAAGATACTATGAATTTGCCAAAACTTTATCTGATTTAGGTGAGGTAACCTTGGCTGTTCCAAATGAATGTGACCTACCCACACCAGGTTTTGAGACAAAAAGATATGATTACAAAGCTCCAGATTCACTAAAACTATTTACTAATGATGCTGAAACAATAATTATTCAAGGTTATATATTACATTTCTTTCCATTTCTGAAATTTTTTGAAGGAAAGGTTGTAGTAGATTTGTATAATCCTTTTCAATTTGAGAGCCTGGAGATGTTTAGTTATCATGGTATGGGTGAGAGACTAAGAATCGCAAGTAATGACCTTTCTACAATTAAAAGTCAATTACAACTTGGCGATCTGTTCATTTGTGCTAATGAAAGACAAAGAGATCTCTGGTTAGGTATGTTAAGTTCTGTTGGAAGAATAAATCCAAAGACCTATGATCAGGATAAGACTCTTAGGAAATTGATTGATGTTGTACCATTTGGAATTCCAGCAGAAAAACCCAAACATACGAGGAAAGTTATGAAAGGAGTTATAGAGAATATAGGTTCAAATGATAAAGTCGTTTTATGGGGAGGAGGTATATGGAACTGGTTGGATCCAATAACTCCCATTAAGGCTATGGGAGAAATATGTAGAAAGAGGGAAGATATAAATTTGATCTTTCTTGGTGTAGAACATCCAGATCCGAGACTTCCTCAAATGAAAAAGGTATCTGAAGCAATAGATTTAAGTAAAAAAATGGGACTTTATAATAAGAACATATTTTTTAATAGGTGGGTTGATTATAAAGATAGGCAGAATTTTTTACTTGAATCTGATATCGGAATAAGTGCTCATCCTTCTCATATTGAAACAAGATTTTCATTTAGAACAAGAATACTGGATTACATCTGGGCTGGTTTGCCCATTATTACAACAAAGGGGGATTGGTCTCACAATTTAGTTGAAAGATATAGTATGGGAAAAGTTGTTGATTATAAAGATTATCTGGGATGGGCGAGAGCTATATCAGAAATGATAAACAATACCTCAATTTATACAATCTATAAAAATAATGTAGCTAATCAAACTAATAATTACATATGGCCAAATGTAATTAAACCATTAAGGGGATACTTCAAAGAACCTTATTATGCTTCTGATAAAAAATACATTCATATTTTAAAAAACAAGGCTGAAGATGAGTTAATAGAAATATGTAATAATGAATTTAAAAATTATAATAAGATACTTCTATATTCAAATAGAAAAGATTTTCTATTTGAAAAGCTTAGTAAGGAAAAGGATATAAATTTTGTCCCAATTGAATTTTCAAAAGACATCGAAAAGAAAGATGATTATTTAAGAGCAGAAATAGATTTTCATAATTTAGAAGATGAATTAAAAAAGAGTAAAAGATACGAGGCTGCTATTATAAGAAGTTCATTTAAACCTATTTCCTATCAGGATCTTTATAGTATTATCTCTCGGATATTAATACTACTAAAGAAGGATGGATTATTAGGAATTATATTGCCAGGCTTACCTTATTTCAGTAGATTTGTTACTGAACAAGAATCAATTGATACTCTTTTGGAGAAATATATATTCACTATTGAGCTTCTTTTAAAAAATATAGGGTTTAAGATTTTAGATAAAACCGTTCTTAAATATTCAGCAATATTCAGTAGAGCATTAGAAGAGAGTCTGAAAGATTATATAACAAAAATTGAGGAAATATTAGGTGAACCAAGGATAATAAAGCTTGATAGAAAAGATTTTAGAGATATAAAACTTATTAGTAGATTTGATATTTTAAGAGATGATTTAATAGAAGAGTTATTCTATAAAGAGATTAATAAGGTTAAAGGAGAATCAACAGAAAAGGAACCTAAAGTAAAGAAACGAAGAGGAATAAGAAAGTACTTTGATTTTGTTGCAAGTTTATATTTTGAAAATATTAGAAGAAGTTATAATAAAACAATGCAGTCTATAAATCATAATGTTCACTTACAATTAAACAGGGAAACCAATCAGATAAATTCATTGTTAAGAAATGGTCTCCTGGCTATTAACAGTGACCTGGAAGAATTATTAAGTAACAAACTAAACAGAATTTTAGAAGAAGTAAGAATGATAAAAAGAAGCTTTAAGCTCATTGATACTAAAAAATTAACTGATCATGAAGTGGATAACTTAAGGCAGAGAATAGAAGACATCTCTTCTGAATTAAGTCTTTTAGAAAATTTTGGTATGAGAATATCAAAGCAGATGGTAATATTTGCAAAAAAATAACTACTACTTAAAAATAATTGGAAGATTTGGGCATAGTTTCTCAACTAATTATCCTCTCCCTTGGTGGGAGAGGGAAGGAGAACTTCTCTTATGATTCCCCTCCCTTTATGGGAGGGGGTAGGGGGAGGGTAAAATGTCTTCGAAACCATGCCACAAATCTATAAGAAATTAATTAATTTAAGTATTAATAAAAATTAAGTAATTGATAAGTAGAAAGATTAATGGAATTTTGGCCTTTTGTATCCATAATAACTGTAAATTTCAATGGTAAACATTTTTTAGATGAATGTTTTTCATCGATATTTTCAATAGATTATCCTAAAGAAAGATATGAAGTTATTATGGTTGATAATATCTCTACTGATGGTTCAGTTGATTTTGTTAGAAGAAATTATCCTGAAGTAATACTTATAGAATCCTCACGAAATCTTGGTTTTGCAGGTGGAAACAATCTAGGGATTAGAAAGTCAAAAGGGGAGTATATAGCTCTAATCAATAACGATGCTCAGGTTGATGGAGATTGGCTAAAGGAACTTGTTTTGGTTGCAGATAAATTTCCAGAAATAGGAGCGATCACCTCTAAAGTATATTTCCATTATTTCTATTTACCTATTAAATTAGATTGCAAAGCTGTTGTGCCAAAAGAAATGGGAAAAGGAAGGGATACAAGAAAGTTAGGTATAAGGGTAAATAAAGTTCTTATAAATAGGATAGATGTTACGGAGGATGTTAAATTTATTAAAGGATTTTATCTTCCAGAAAAAATAAAGTCGGGTAATTTTTGCTGGAGTAGAGATAGTTCGGTTCTGGCAATTCCAATCAAAGATGTGGGGAAAAAAATAAAAGTTAGTTTATTTCTACAGTCTTTCTCACCCGATAATTTTCTAAATATAACTTTGGGTGATGAGTTAATATATAAAGGCGATATTGGATTAAAGGAGATAAAAACAGTATTTTCCATTTCAAAAGAACAATCGTATCAGGTAAAAAATTTAATAAATAGTACTGGTATATTTATAGACAAGCAAGGATATGGTGGTGATAGAGGCTTTGAGAGCTTTGATGAAAGTCAATTTGATGAGGTGCAAGAGGTTTTTGGAACAAGCGGTGTGAGTGCATTATTTAAACGTGAGATGTTAAATGAAGTTGGACTATTTGATGAGGATTTTTTTATGTATTATGAGGATTTAGATCTTTGCTGGAGAGCAAGGTATTTAAATTGGAAGATTTTATATAATCCAAAGTCAGTTGTTAGACATTATCACAGTGGTTCAAGCAAGGAATGGTCACCACTTTTTACATTTTATGTTTTAAGAAATAGATTATTAACCTTGCTAAAAAATGCACCCTTTAAAATGGTTATAAAATATTGGTTCAAATATTACCTTTCAATTCTATATTTAATAGGGCGTTTCTTTAAAGATCTGCTGCTTGAAGGAAAAATTGAAAATATGCTTAAAGTAAGATTAAAAGTTGCCCTTAGTCTTCTATTGAAATTACCAGGTCAATTAGCTAAAAGATTTAAGATACAAAAAACAAAAAAGGTTGATTTTAAAGAAATTTACAAGTGGATAGAAAAAGGGGAGAAATATAAAAAAGATTTTTCTAAAATGTAAAAATGAATTCTCATTTAAAAATCAAAAAAAGAAATGTAGAAAGCTTTGGGCAAAGTTTCTTGACTAAATGTCTTCGAAACCATGCCACAAAGCTTTTGAAATGAAATAGTTCAACAAGATATTAAATTTTAACTAAATAAATAAAAATGGTTATAGTTTCAAAAAAAGAGATACCTAAATATCCAAAGATAAAAAGAGATGAAAAAATATCCGTAATAATAGTTAGTTATAATGTTGTTAATTTGCTTGAGAAATGTCTTAAGTCATTGACCCATGAAACTAAACTGTTGTTAGATATCTGGGTTGTGGATAACAATTCTGGTGATGAAAGTGTGGATATGGTAAAAGAGAAATTCGAGCAGGTAAATTTGATTGAGAATAAAGAAAATATAGGTTTTGCCTGTGCAGTAAATAAAGTTTTAAAATTGTGTGATGGAGATTATATATTTCTTATTAATCCAGATGCTATTATTAAAAAAAATAGTATTGAAAAATTGGTTGATTTTCTAAGGTCAAATCCAGAAGCTGGAGCTGTTGCACCAAAAATTTTATATCCTGATAATTCATTACAACTTTCCTGCAGGATTTTTCCTAATATAACTACACAATTTCTCGAAAGTAGTTATTTATTCAAACTTTTTCCTAAAAGCAGATTTTTTGGTCAATATTTTATGAGTTGGTGGGATCATAATAGTCTAAAAGAGATTGACTGGGCATCGGGGTCTGCTTTAATGATAAAAATAGAAACATTATATGAAGTTGGGTTTTTAGATGAAGAGATGTTTATGTATAATGAAGACACAGATTGGTGTTATAGATGTTGGAAAAAAGGGTGGAAAATATATTACTTACCAGAAGCTAATATTATACATTATGATGCACAAAGTGCAAAAATTTCTAAAGCAAATAGACTTATACAAGTATTAGAATCAAGATATCACTTTTTTAGAAAACACGGGTATAAAAATAGGATGTATATTATAAAAGCAATTGTTTTATCAGGACTTTTAGGAAGAATTATCATATCCTTTTTAGCTTGGTTACTGACTTTTTCTAAGGAAAGAAAAATTGTTAAATTTGAAAATTTAAAAAATTTTTACCAAGCTTTTTTATGGCATTTTTCTAAAAAATCTTAATATTTTTGCAGGATATTTTTAAAAGATTATGGAAATTTCAATTGTTGTAACTGTAAAAAATGAGGGTGAAGAAATAGAAAATTTCTTAAACTCTCTTTTTAATCAGAGCTTAAAAGCAAAAGAGATAACAATCGTTGATGGAGGTTCAACTGATAACACTGTTGAAAAGTTGAAAAGGTTTAAGGACAAAATGCCAAATCTAAATATAGAGATAAAAAGAGGTTTTAATATTTCTCAGGGTAGAAACTTTGCTATTAAGAATTGTGATACCGAGCTCATTGTAGTAACTGATGGAGGAGTAGAATTAAAACAGGATTGGTTAGAGAATCTTTTTGATAGTTTTAAATACAATAAAGATGCAGAAGTTGTAGGAGGATTCAGTTTACCATTATGTAAAAGCTGGTTTGAGAGAACAATTTCATGTCTTTTTATGCCGCAGGTTGATGAAATAAATGGGAAAAAATTTATGCCTTCTTCAAGATCAATTGCTTTTAAAAAAGAAGTGTGGGAAAAAGTTGGTGGATATCCTGAAGAATTATATGTTGGCGAGGATATGTTTTTTAATTTCAAGTTAAAAAATCTTGGATATAATATAATTTTCAATCCAAGGGCTGTTGTTTTTTGGAAAATGAGGAGGAATATTTTTCAACTCTTTAAACAATATTTCAGATATGCATTTGGAGATGGATTTGCAAATATGTATTTTTATAGGCATGCACTGAGATTTTTTGTTTACATTTCTTTAATTTTATTAATTTTAGTGTTTCTTTTAACTAGAAATTTTATATTTTTACTTATTCCATTACCTTTTGCTATATTTCACGTAAGAAAAGCTTATGCACGAAGTATAAAGACTTTTAAAAAAGAAACCTTTTGGAAAATGTTTTTTGCATGGATAGCTTTTCCAGTTTTACAGTTTTTAATAGATATTGCGAAAATGGTAGGTTATATTTCAGGATTGATAAAAAGAACATTTAAAAAGTAATAATTATTATAATTTTAAATATTGGGAGGATTTATAGGATGAAAGCAGTTATTTTAGTAGGTGGAGAAGGAACCAGACTCAGACCAATAACATATCAGATACCAAAACCTATGATTCCATTGGTTGGTATGCCTTTAATTGAATTTGTAATAAGAAATCTTAAAAAATATGAAATAGAAGATATCATACTAAGCACTTTTTATATGCCATCTATATTTAGTTCCCATTTTGGGAATGGGGAAAAATTAGGAGTTAATATTACCTATGTAACCGAAGAGGTTCCCTTGGGAACATGTGGTGCAGTTAAAAACGCAGAGAAATATTTAAGAGATGAACCCTTCTTAGTTTTTAATGGTGATATTATAACCTCTTTGGATTTTAGAGAACTGATAAAATATCATAAGCAAAAAGAAGCAACTGTTACAATCACATTAACTCCTGTTGATGATCCCACAATGTATGGTCTTGTTCCTATTGATTCAAATGGTAGAGTTTTAAAATTTTTAGAGAAACCTAGGTGGGATGAGATAACTACAAATCTTATCAATGCTGGAACGTATGTATTAGAACCAGAAGTTTTAGAGCTTGTTCCAGAAGGAAAGAATTATTCGTTTGAGAGAGAACTGTTTCCACTACTTTTGTCAAAAGGTGAAAAAGTATTTGGGTTTTCTTCAAAATCATATTGGCTCGATTTAGGAACTTCTCAAAAATATCTAAAAGCGCAGGGTGATATTTTAGATAGAAAAATAGATTTTGATTTTCAATTTAACCAGGAAAAGGTGGGCATTTGGATTGGAGTAAATACAGAGATTAACAAGAGTTCTAACATGTTTCCACCGCTTGTAATTGGTGAAAATTGTAAGATAAAAGAGAATGTAATAGTAAATAATCATTCAGTAATACTTAATAATACTGAAATAGGTAATGGCACAAAAATTAAAAATAGTCTTATTATGGATAATTGTAAGATAGGTAGCAACTGTGTAATAAATAAAAGTATTATATGTAGTGGAGTTATAGTTGGAAATAATGTTCATATTTTGAATGGGACTGTTATAGGAAGTGACTGTTTAATTGGAGATCAAAATGTTCTAACTAATAATATAAAGCTATTTCCAAAGACAGTTTTAAATAAAGGAATAATTACTTTCTAAAGAGGTGCAGCAATTTGAAAGTTGGAATATATGATCTTTACCTTCCCACTTTAGGTGGTGGGGAGAAACACATGGGAAAGATGGCAGAACTATTAAGTAAAGATCATGATATTGAAATTTTAACTAATAAATATTTCGATTTAGATAAATTATCAAGACATCTTAATTTAGACCTTTCAAGAGTAAAGCTAAGAGTATTTCCATATATTTCATCTGATTATGGTAGCAATATTACAAAGGATTATGACCTTTTTATAAATGCTACTTATCTAAGTTATATGAGGGGCTATGCAAAGAAAAATGTCTATTTAACTTTTTTTCCTACACCCTTTGATGTGGACTTCAATTTTATTCATAAAATAACTTTATTTTTGTTTAAGAATATTTCTAGAAATATCTACAGTTGGTTTTTAAGCAAAGAAGAAAAATATAAGGATGGTTTAAATCCAATTGAAGGAGTTCATGATCCAAAGCGTTTTTTAATGAAAAAATCTACCTGGACCTCAGGAAAAGCCACTTTTAAAATTGAAGAGAATTTAATAAAGAAGGGGTTAATCAGATTAAAAATTAATAGTGGTAGAAAATTTACTGCTCCAGATACACATATTGACGTTAGTTTTGGTAAAAAAAATGTTTACACATATCACAAATTACCAAGAAGTAAAAGTAGAGTTTTTAAAATTAAAATTCCATTAAAAAATAATGATACGATGACCATAGAGTCTAACTCATTTTGCCCCGCAGATTTTTATGCTTCAAATGATACAAGACAGCTTGGTGTTTCTGTTAAAAATATTTCGTCTATATCAATTTTTCGGAAAATAGTTTATTTTATAATAGGTTTTTTCCCCACATATCTTATAAACTTTCCTGATGATTTAAGCTTTTTAGATACTTACGATCTTATCTTAGCAAATTCAAAATATACTAAGAGATGGATAAAGAAACTTTGGAAAAAGGATAGTTTTCTTTTTTATCCACAGGTTGATATTGATTCCTTCAAAGAGAAGGAAGTAAAGAAAGAAAATATTATACTAAGCGTTGGTAGATTTTTTGTAGGACATCATAATAAAAAACAGATAGAACTTGTTAAAGCATTTAAAGAACTTTATAACTTGGGACTTAAAGACTGGAATCTATATTTAGTTGGAGGAGTAGAAGGGAAAAAAGAACATTTCAGGTATTTAGATAGGGTAAAAAGAGCTTCAAAAGGCTATCCAATAGTAATAAAGACAAATGTTCCGAGAGATGAACTAAATACTATTTATAGTAAAAGTAAGATATATTGGCATGCCAGTGGACTCGGAGAGGATGAGCAAAAGCATCCAGAAAGATTTGAACACTTTGGAATATCTTCTGTTCAGGCAATGGCAGCTGGGTGCATTCCCATTGTCATAGATAAAGGAGGGTCAAGAGAGATAGTAGAGAATGGATATAATGGATTTTTATTCTCTAATTTAAAACAGTTAAAAGAGAAGAGTTTAAAAGTCATAAATGATAGTAAATTGCAAAATAAACTTGTAAAAAATTCATTAAAGAGTTGTAAAAAATATAGTTCAGAAAATTTTGAAAAAAGACTCCATGAAATAATTGAAAATATCTTTGACATTCTGTAATTGTAACAACAAAATGTGAAATAAGGTTGATATAAAATATTTTATTTTGTAATATAAAGGATTATATTAGAGAGGAGGAATTTACTAAAATGAGAGTTTTAATAACAGGAATTACAGGTTTTGCAGGAAGCCACTTGGCTGATTATTGTTTGACTAAACCTGATGTTGAGGTTTATGGAACTATAAGATGGAGAAGCATAAAGGATAATATCTTTCATATTGAAGATAAAATAAAACTATATGAGTGTGATATCAAAGATGGAGTATCTGTTCAGAGTATGTTAAAGAAGGTAAGACCACACTATATATTCCACTTAGCTGCACAAAGTTTTGTTCCAACATCATGGCATGCTCCTGCAGAAACTTTAACTACAAATATAATTGGACAGGTAAACTTATTTGAAGGTGTAAGAAATTTAGGTATTGACCCAATAATTCAGGTTGCTTGTTCTAGTGAAGAATACGGTTTAGTATATGAAGATGAATTACCAATAGATGAAAAGAATACGCTACGACCCTTAAGCCCCTATGCAGTAAGTAAAATAGCTCAGGATTTTTTAGGTTATCAATACTATAAATCATATGGAATCAGGATAATAAGAACAAGAGCGTTTAATCATACAGGTCCAAGAAGAGGTGAAGTTTTTGTTGTCTCGACTTTTTCTAAACAGATTGCTGAAATAGAAGCTGGTATAAAAAATCCTGTTGTAAGAGTAGGAAATCTTAATGCAGAAAGAGACTTTACGGATGTAAGAGACATTGTAAAGGCATACTGGTTAGCAGTGGAAAAATGTGAACCAGGTGAAGTATATAATATTTCATCAGGTAAATCCATTAGCATTAAGAAGATATTAAAAATGTTACTTGAAATGAGCGAAGCAGATATTAAAGTGGTTAAAGATGCTGAAAGAATGCGACCTTCTGATGTTGAAATATTGAAAGGAGATTCTACAAAATTCAGGGAATTAACAGGTTGGGAACCAGAGATTCCACTTGAAAAAACCTTAGAAGATACTCTTAATTATTGGAGAGATAAAATCAAGCACCGAGTTTAAAAAAGTTTTGTAATTTATTTACAACTAAATTTATGAAATTATGTGAGAAAAGATTTCTTACCTCAGATTAAAAAGTATATATGTAACATAATCAATAAAGAACTTCAAAGTATTATTTTTTAAATACCTAATTCTTAAAATTGTTTTTAAAACTCAAATTATGGAGGATATTAAATGGAATATGATGTAAAAGATATTAAACTTTCAGAAAAAGGAAATCTAAGAATTGAGTGGGCTGAAAATTTTATGCCCGTACTTTTCCAGATAAAAGATAGATTTTTTAAAGAAAAACCACTAAAAGGAATTAAAGTAGGAGCGTGTTTACATGTTACTACTGAAACTGCAAATTTAATAAGGACTCTTAAAGCAGGAGGAGCGGATGTAATGCTGTGTGCCTCAAATCCATTAACTACTCAGGATGATGTTAGCGCCTGTTTAGTTAAGGACTATAAGATTTCAGTATTTGCTATTAAAGGAGAGAGCGATAAGACATATTATTCTCATATTTCAAAGATGTTGGACAATAAACCACAAGTAATTTTAGATGATGGCGCTGATACAATAAGCCAATTACATTTGTATAGAAAACAGCAATTATCATCCATATTTGGAGGAATTGAGGAAACAACAACAGGTGTTATCAGATTAAGGAGTATGGAAAAAGAAGGTATTTTGTCTTTTCCAATAATTGCTGCAAATGATGCTGAAACAAAATACCTTTTTGATAATAGATATGGTACTGGTCAAAGTTCTATCGATGGAATTTTAAGAGCAACGAATAGAATGATAGCTGGGTCAATTTTTGTAGTCTGTGGATATGGTTGGTGTGGTAAAGGAGTAGCTATGAGAGCCAAAGGAATGGGGGCTCAAGTAATAGTAACAGAGGTTGATCCCATTTCTGCTTTGGAAGCTACTATGGAGGGATTTCAAGTAATGCCTATATCTGAGGCTGCTAAAATTGGGGATATTTTTATTACTGCTACTGGAGATATAAGAGTTATAGGTGAAAAGCATATAAAGTTGATGAAGGATAAAACCATTTTATGTAATACTGGCCATTTTAATGTTGAAATTGATGTTAAAGCCTTAGAAAAATTATCAAAATCTAAAAGGAAAGTAAGAGATTTTGTTGATGAATATATATTGCCTGATGGTAGAAGAATCTATCTTTTAGCTGAGGGGAGACTCATTAATTCAAGTGCTGCTGAAGGACATCCAGCAAGTATAATGGACATGAGTTTTTCCAATCAAGCATTATCAGTTGAGTACCTAATAAAAAATAAGGAAAAATTAGAAAACAAAGTTTACAAGGTTCCTATGAAGATAGATAATTATATTGCAGAATTGAAACTGAAATCGATGAATATAAAGATAGATAAATTAACAAAAGAGCAACAAAAATATTTAACTTCTTGGGAAACAGGGACATAAAATAGTGGAGGGAAGGATGAAGTCTATAGAATGGGCTGATAATAAGGTAAAAATGATTGATCAGAGAAAATTACCTCTTAAAGAGGAATACATTATATGTGATGACTATAAATGTGTTGCAAAAGCAATAAAATCTATGGTAATAAGGGGTGCTCCTGCAATAGGAGTTGCGGCTGCATATGGATTTGCATTAGCTGGTCTTTCAAGTAAAGCAAAAACATCCAAAGCTCTTTTAGGTGATCTGAAAGTTGCTTATAGTCATTTATCCAAGGCCAGACCAACAGCCGTCAATCTTTTTTGGGCTTTATCAAGAATGATGAATATTACTATAAACAACATAGATTTGGGTATTAATAAATTAAAGGATAGACTAATTGAAGAAGCAACAATTATTGAAAGAGAGGACATGGCTATTAATGAAAAGATTGGTCAGTATGGGTCAGCTCTCTTTAATAAAAAGGTTTCAGTTTTAACTCATTGTAATACTGGAGCGTTGGCTACCGGAGGTTATGGAACTGCTTTAGGTATAGTAAGAAGTCTAAACAAGCAGGGTAAAATAAGAAGAGTATGGGTTGATGAAACTCGTCCATTTCTTCAGGGTGCTAGATTAACAGCTTACGAACTTAAAAAGGAGGGAATTGAATATATTCTTATTACAGATAATATGGCTGGCTATTTTATAAATAAGGGTGATGTTGATGCTGTATTGGTAGGAGCTGATAGGATAGCAGCTAATGGAGATACAGCAAATAAGATTGGCACATATTCTTTGGCTGTTTTGGCAAAAGAGAACAATATTCCATTTTATGTTGTTGCTCCAACATCAACTATTGATATGAATATAGGTTCAGGAAGAGATATTCCAATTGAGGAGAGAGATAAAAGAGAAGTATTATTTATTGGTGAGAGTCAGATAGCACCTTCCTGGACTAAAGTAAAAAATCCTGCATTTGATATTACTCCCGCAAGATATATAACAGCTATTGTAACAGAACTTGGAGTTATAAATTCACCATATGATATAAATTTGAAAAAGAAATTATTATAAAATAAAAGAAACTAAACATAAGTTTTAATTAAATCTAAAATGCTCAAGAGGTTAAAAAGAGAGTGTTTATGATATGAAAGTAATGATTTTAGCAGCAGGTTTGGGAACAAGGCTTCGCCCCCTTACTGATTTAATATCAAAACCTATGGTTCCAATAGTAAATAAACCGGTCATGGCTCACATAATTGAATTGTTGAAAAAACTTAATTTTAAGGAAATAATCGTAAATTTACATTGGTATCCAGAAGCAATTAAAAATTATTTTAAGGATGGAGCTGCATTTGGAGTAAATATTCATTATTCTTACGAAGATAAGCTTTTGGGGACTGCTGGTGGAGTGAAGAATGCGAAAGATTTCTTTGGTAATAAAACATTTTTAATAATGAGTGGGGATGCACTCACTGATATAGATCTTAAAGATTTAATTAAATTTCATAAACAAAAGAATGGATTGTGTACAATGGTATTGACTACTGTAGATGAACCATCAGCATATGGTGTAGTTATTTTAAATGAAGAAAAAAGAATAACTGGGTTTCAAGAAAAACCTCCACAAGGTAAGGAAAAGAGCAAATTAGCTAACAGTGGAATATATGTTTTTGAACCTGAAATATTTAATTATATTCCGGATGATGAGTTTTATGATTTTGGCGCTGATGTTTTTCCTCAAACTGTTGAAGAGAATACCCCAATTTATGGATATATAAATTCTCGATACTGGAATGATGTAGGTAGTCTCTCAGAGTATATGAGAGGAAATTTTGATGCTTTAAATGGAAAGGTTGAAGTTAATATACCGGGAACTGAAATAAGCAAGAATATATGGGTTGGTGAAAATTGTACGGTTCATGAGGATGTTATTATGTCTCCACCAATCTGTATTGGCAAAAATTGCATTATCGAGAAAGATGCAAAGCTATTTGGTCCACTTATTATAGGTGATGATACATTAATTAAGGAGAGAGCAGTTCTATATAAAGGTATTAAGTGGGGGAGTGGATATATTGGTAAAGATGCAAGTTTAATAGGTGCCATAATAGGAGAATCAACAGAGATAGGAGATCAAGCACATATCTTGGAAAATGCAGTAATAGGATCTAAAAGTGTAATAGCAAGTGGGACAATCATTCATCCCAGTGTTAAAATAATGTCACAACAGATAATTGATAAAAATAACCATTCCTATTAGTTATGAATAAATTTTTGAAAGCATTCCTTGATATTTTTTTTTCACCCAAGTGCGTAATTTGTTCAAAATTAGATGAAAGATTTCTTTGTGAGAATTGTATAAATACTATTTCTAAAATAGAAAACCCTATCTGCCAATTTTGTGGTAAACCTACTTTAAGATCAGTTGATAGATGCATAGAATGTAGAGATGAGAAACTATATTTTACTAAAGCGAGGTCTTTTGGTCTCTATGAAACTGTTTTAAAAGATGCAATAGTAGAGTTTAAATATAATCATATTAAATCTTTAACTGAGGTGTTAACTCAGCTTCTTTATAAAGTTTATCAGAAGAATTATGAAAACAATTTGTTTAATTCAATAGAGTTTGTACCATTGACCAGAAAGGATAAAAATTTAAGGGGATTTAATCAATCGGAGCTATTAGCAAAGAAGTTGGCCAAAATGACAAAAATACCTGCTAACGGTTTTTTAATAAAAGTGAGAAATACTGAAAGTCAAATGGGTCTACAGTTAAGTCAAAGGAGAAAAAATCTTGTTGGTGCATTTGATTTTTGTGGTGATAAAGGAAAGTGTGGTAGTAATATACTATTAATAGATGATGTATACACAACTGGTTATACAGTAAGTGAATGTTCAAAAGTTCTATTAAAAAATGGGGCAAAGAATATTTATGTTTTAACTTTAGCCAGGTCAATATTGATGTAATATCAATAAAAAATACAATTTAAAAATAATTGAATTCAAGACATAACACTTTAATCATTTTGAAAAATGGAGGTTAATTTGCAAAGAGGAAAAGTCAAATGGTATAGTGAGGAAAAGGGGTACGGTTTTATAGAGGTTAAAGAAGGTAATGATGTTTTTGTACGCTTTTCATCGATATTAGAAGAAGGTTATAAATCATTAGAAGATGGGCAGGGGGTAGAATTTGAGATTATAGATGGTGATAGAGGTCCTGAAGCTTCAAGTGTTAGGAAACTGTAAAATTTTATTTAATTAAAAATTTAAACTTAAAAAATTCATAATTTTTTTGAAAGGAGAATATGAAGGATGAACATCATTGTAAAAGGTAAAAATATAGAAATAACTCCAGATATTAAAGATTATGTTACAGAAAAGATTTCAAAGATATTAAGATACTTCAATCAAGCTATAAGTATAGATGTTGAATTATTAGTTGAGAAGAATCCAAGTATAAAAGCAAACAATATTGCAGAAGTAACTTTAAAAACGAAAGGAGCAACTATAAGGGTAAAGGAAGCTTCTTCTAATATATACAGTGCAATTAACCTTATTGTTGATAAATTGGAAAGACAAGTAAAAAAATATAAGAATAGATTGATTGATAGTACTCAAAAACCTAATTTGCATACAACACACGAGTTAATTACGGGGGGAAAGAAAAAAGCAAGGATAGTTAAGATTAAAAGTTTTGAATTTATTCCAATGACTCCAGAAGAAGCAGTGGAACAGTTGGAATTGCTTGATCATAGTTTTTATATTTTTAGAAATTCTGAAACAGATCAAGTAAATGTAATTTATAAAAGAAAGGATGGAAATTTTGGACTTATAAGTCCGTCTGAATAAATTAAATCTGGGTAAATTAGAAATATATTTTATGTTTTTAAAAGGTAAATCATTTATGCTTTACCCTAATTTTTAACTATCAATTAGGTATATTAAATAGTAAATAAGATAAGTAAAAAATTTGATTTAAATTGAATATATTAAGCAAAATTCTTCGCATTGGAGAAGGAAAAACAATTAAAAATATTCAAAATCTCGTTGATTATATTAACTCATTAGAAGTTAATATTAATAAACTGAGTGATGAGCAGTTAGTTTTTAAATCTAATGAATTTAAAAGCAGATTTAAAAGAGGGGAATCTCTTGATGATTTGTTGCCAGAGACATTTGCAGTTGTTAGAGAGATCGCAAAAAGAACGATTAATATGCGACATTTTGATGTTCAGATTTTTGGAGGAATCATTTTACATCAGGGTAAGATAGCAGAGATGGCGACAGGTGAAGGAAAAACGTTAGTTGCTACACTTCCTGTTTGTTTAAATTCACTTGAAAACAAAGGAGTTAGTATTGTAACTGTTAATGATTATCTTGCAAAAAGGGATGCAAACTGGATGGGTCCAATATATAAAAAATTTGGGCTCAATATTGGACTACTTCAGAATGAAATGGGAGTAGGTGAAAGAAAAGAAGCGTATAATTCTGATGTTATTTATGGAACCAATAATGAATTTGGATTCGATTACTTAAGAGATAATATGATTTTCAGTGCTAATAATCAGGTTCAAAGGGGACATTATTATGCAATAGTAGACGAAGTAGATAGCATATTAATTGATGAAGCCAGGACTCCTTTAATTATTTCTGGAGCTCCTTATGAATCCGCTAAAATTTATTACACTTTTGCAAAATTAACTCCTGGATTAAAAAGAAATGTAGACTATGAGGTCAGTGAGAAAGAGAGATCAGTTTTTGTTACAGAAAATGGTGTAAAACGTGTTGAAAAAATGTTGAAAATTGATAACCTTTATGATCCAAAAAATGCAATTTTGATTCATCATCTAAATCAAGCATTAAAAGCTTTAATTCTTTTTAAAAGGGATGTTGATTATTTGGTTAAAAATGGCGAGGTGGTAATCATAGATGAATTTACAGGAAGATTAATGCCAGGAAGAAGATATAGTGAGGGATTACATCAAGCAATAGAGGCGAAAGAGGGTGTAAAAATTAAACAGGAGCACCAAACATTAGCTACAATAACCATACAGAACTATTTCAGGATATATGAAAAATTAGCTGGTATGACAGGAACAGCAGCTACTGAAGCAGAGGAGTTTAGAAAAATTTACAGTCTTGAAGTGGTTGTTATTCCTCCTAATAAACCATTAAATAGAAATAATCTTCCTGATTTAATTTATAAAAATGAGGAAATCAAGTTTAAAAATGTTATAAAAGATATAAGCAAAAGACATGAGATAGGTCAGCCTGTCTTAGTTGGAACCAGATCAGTTGAAAAATCTGAGTATCTTTCAAATATGTTAAAAAGAAAGGGAATAAAACATGAGGTATTAAATGCAAAATACCATGAGAGGGAAGCAGAAATCGTTGCCAAAGCGGGACAGATGGGAGCAGTTACAATTGCCACCAATATGGCTGGAAGGGGAACTGACATTGTTTTGGGAGAAGGAATTACCAAAATTGGAGGTCTTCATATTTTAGGAACAGAGAGACATGAAGCCCGGAGGATAGACAATCAACTTAGGGGTAGGTCAGGAAGGCAAGGTGATCCTGGTTCTTCACAATTCTATTTGTCTCTTGATGATGAACTTATGAGGTTATTTGGTTCAGAAAGAATTGGGAAAGTTATGGAAAGATTTAATTTTCCAGATTATGAACCAATTACTCATCAATTGGTCACAAAATCTGTAGAAATTGCACAAAAGGAGATTGAATCAGTTCATTTTGATATGAGAAAAAGGGTTTTGGAGTATGATGATGTATTAAATAAACAAAGAGAGGTTATATATAATCAGAGAAGTAATATTTTAAAACAAGAAAATATTACTGAAAATATAAAAAATATGATAGAAGATGTTGTAGAGAAAGAAATGAAGACACTCTCTTTAGAAGAGATAAAATCTTACCAAGGTGACAAATCAATAATAAACTCATTTCTTATTCGACTTCTTCCACCTGAAAATTACACAAATTTTACGATTTTAGATATAAATAAGAAAGTAGAGCTTGAAAATTATTTAAAAGAATACCTTTTGAATAAATACAAATCAAAAGAAAGAGAAGTTGGTATTGAGCAGATGAGGAGCTTGGAAAGGTATATTCTATTAAATGTAATGGATTATCACTGGCGTGAACATTTAAGAGATATGGATGATTTAAGAGATGGAATAGGTTTACATGCATATGCACAAAGGGACCCATTAATAGAGTATCAGCATGAAAGCTATAGTATGTTTGAGCAAATGATAGATGAGATGAAAGAGGATGTTTTAAGAGTATTGTTTCATGCAAAAAAAGTAGAGAAAAAAGAAGAGGATAGAGAAGCTTCGAAAGAAAGGATATTAATAAAAAATAAAAAGGTAAAAACAAAAAGAATAGCAGCAAAATATAAAAAGATTGGAAGAAATGACCCATGTCCATGTGGAAGTGGAAAAAAGTACAAACTTTGCTGCGGTGCGTAAAAAATTAAAATTAAATTAATAAAATATTAAATTCTAATAAAAAATAAATATTGGAAGCTTTGGGCATAGTTTCTCCCCTTGTTTTAATTGATTCCCCTCCCTTTATGGGAGGGGGTAGGGGGAGGGTTAAAATGTCTTTGAAAATATACCACAAAGCTATAAATTAAATGATGTTGGATTAATTAAATGATATTAGATTATAGTGATGAAATTAAAAAGTTAATAGATAAAATAGAGTATTTTTGGAAACATCTTGATATTGATTCCAATAAACAAAAATTGGCTGAACTTCAGAAAAAGGCAAGTAGGAAAAACTTCTGGGATGATACTGAAAATGCAAAAAAAGTGATGGATAAAATTTCAAAACTTGAAGAAGAAATCAATGATATTTACACACTTAAAAAGGAGTTATTAGAAATACAACTTATGAATCAACTTGCATTAGAAGGCAAAGATAATGATTTAGCAAGTGAAGTGACAATTAAAATTTCAGAATTAATTAAAGATGTTAAAGAATTTGAATTAAAAAAGATTTTTACAGATAAAGATGATAAACTACCAGCTATTATTAATATACATCCTGGAGCTGGTGGAACTGAGTCTCAGGATTGGGCTAATATGTTAATGAGGATGTACATGCGTTGGGCAGATAAAAAAGGATTTAAAACAGAAATAATCTCAATTTTTTACGGTGAAGAAGCTGGGATTAAGAGTGCAACTTTTACAATAGATGGCAAATTTGCGTATGGACTATTAAAAGTTGATAAAGGAGTTCACCGATTGGTGAGGTTATCTCCTTTTGATGCTGCTCATAGAAGACATACATCTTTTGCTTCAGTAGAGGTTACTCCATTAATTAAAAATGATATAGATATTAAGTTAGAGCAAAAAGATTTAAAAGTTGAAACCTATAGATCAAGTGGTCCTGGAGGACAGCATGTTAATGTTACAGATTCAGCAGTTAGAATAACACATTTACCAACTGGGATCATTGTTCAGTGTCAGAAGGAGAGATCCCAAATATTAAATCGTAGAACTGCTCTCACAATTTTAATTTCAAGACTACATCAAAGAGAGATTGATTTAAGAGAAATAAAGAAAGAAAAACTTCATAAACAAAAAAAAGAAATAGCATGGGGTAGTCAAATCAGAAGCTATATTTTACACCCATATAAAATGATAAAAGATCATAGAACTGGATTAGAAGTAACCAAGGTGACAGAGGTTTTAGATGGAGGTATTGATATTTTCTTAAAAAAATTTCAATAGTTAAAAAAATTTGATATAATTTAAAACTAATTTAATATTAGAGGTAATTTATGGATGAAAGTTTAATAGAATTTAAAAATGTTACTAAACTCTATGAAAATGAAGACTATTCAGTAAGGGATATTTCATTTGAAATAAAAAAAGGTGAATTTGTTTTTCTTATTGGACCAAGTGGATCCGGAAAATCCACCATAATAAGATTAATATTGAAAGAGTTTGAGCCATCTTTTGGAGAAATTTATATAGCTGGAAAAAATATATGCAAACTTCACGGAAAAATGATTCCATTTTTAAGAAGAAATATTGGATGTGTATTTGAAGACTTTAAGTTACTTCCAAATAAGACCACTTATGAAAATATCGCCTTTGCTCTTGAAGTTTTAGGCAAACCTAAATATGAAATAAAAACTAAAGTTCCACAAATTTTAAAATTGGTTGGATTAGAAGATAAAGCGAATAACTATCCCGAGCAATTAAGTGGTGGCGAACAACAGAGAGTCTCCATTGCAAGAGCTTTTGTAAACAGACCACCACTATTTTTAGCAGATGAGCCAACTGGTAATATTGACCCCGAAATCTCACTGGAAATTATTAAATTGCTTGCTCGAATAAATAACACTGGGACAACAGTTTTAATGGCAACACATGATTGGTCTCTGGTTGATATGATGAAAAAAAGAGTAATAGAATTAGATAACGGACAGATAGTTAGAGACCAGAAAAGGGGAATCTACGGTTATGAAACTAATAATTTATAATAAAAAGTATTATGAGAATTAACCCAAGACTATTTTTTAGAGAGGCTTATTTAAGTATTCGAAGAAATTTTGTAATGACTTCTGTAGCCATTACTCAGGTTGCAATATCACTACTTATGGTTGGTACTCTTGCCATAGTTATTTATGATTCCAGACAAGTTATAAAGGCTATTGAAAGACAGGTTGAGATAAGTGTTTATCTTGAAGATGATATTTCTGAAGAATTCCTTCATAAATATGAAAATGAGATAAGATCCTGGAATGAGATTGAAAATGTTGAATATCGTAGCAAAGAAAAAGCAATGGAAAAATTATTGGAAAGTTTTGATGAAGGTAGCTCAGTATTTGAGATAATAGATCCAGAAACTCTCCCAGCTTCATTTGAAATAAGTTTTAAAAATCCGCAAACGGTTGAAGACGTTGCAAATAGGTTTAAGGATGGGAAAATATTTGATTTAACAATACCTGAAGAACGGGAAGAAGAAGAAAAAGAAAAAGAATATTATTGGAAATGGATTAATGATATAACCTATGGGAAGGATTATGTAGGTAAGTTTTTTAGAGTTACTAACACTATTAAAATTATAACACTTCTTATAATTTCACTTCTATTTATATCTTCAATTATTTTAATTTTTAACACAATACGTCTTTCTATCATTTCAAGAAAAAAAGAAATAGAGGTAATAAAACTTGTTGGAGCATCAAATTGGTATGTACGCTGGCCATTTATAATTGAGGGCACAATTCAAGGAATAATGGGAGCATTAATTGCAATAGGTTTGATTTTTATAATCAATATGTCATTTCTAAAAAGATTGGAGAATGCATTTAATAATCTTTTTCCCTTACCATTGAATTTTGCTATAACAGGTACAAATCCATTACAATTTCAGATTTTTCTATTACTTTTTATAACAGGAATATTAATTGGAGCAGTTGGTAGTTTGATTGCACTCAGAAAATTTATTAAAATATAATATTAGTTATAAATAGAAAAGGTAATTTCTATTGATAATTTATAATAAGAGGATTTTAATAAAGGAGATAGAATATAATTCTTAGTATATTATTGCCAGTTCTTGATAATAAAAATCACATATTATGAGATTAATGAAAACAAAATTGAAAAAGAATTTAATTTGCGCTTTCTCTTTAACTCTAATTTTTATATTCCTTTTCTCTAATACTGCTTATGGTGACAATGATAATATATATTCAAATCCCGAACAAAAGCTCGAACAGATTAAGAATGAACAAGAAAAAACTAAAAATCAAATAAACCTTTCTAAGCAAAAAGAAAAGGAATTTCAGACTCAAGTTAATAATGTAGAAGGTGGGATAAATAAGATTCAGGCAGATTTAGATGACCATTTAGCTAAGCTTGATGAGCTTAACTCAGAAATAAGAGGAATTGAGTGGGACTTAGAAAAGAAGAAGAATAAAATTATTCTACTTGAAAATGAACTTAGAGAAAAATATGCAATTTTAGTCAATAGGTTAGTAGAGATATATAAAGATAAAGAGGAAGGCTTTATTTCAATCCTTTCTGAACCCATAGATTTACAGGATTTTATTAATAGATGGAAATTAGTGAATATAGTTGCTGATAAAGATGCGATAATTGTTGAAAATGTATTAAAAACAAGAAATAACATTATAGTGGAGAAGAAAGAGATTGAAGAGGAAAGAGATTATTATGAACATTTGGTTGAAAAACAGACCACATTAATTAGCATTACTGAGAAAGAGAGAAGCGACCTTCAAGAAATTTATAATCAGAAATTCGCTCTGTTAACAAGTGCAAAGAAAAATACCATGCAACTTGAGTACTTACTAAGACAGCAAGAAGCAGAAGCAAAGATGATTGAAGCATATTTAGCTAGTTTAAGAGAAGGTAGCTTTTCAGGAAAGTTTTTATGGCCAACTGTTCGTGGAAGCATATCTTCTGGTTTTGGTTACAGGAATTATCCCCGCAGAACTTTTCATTACGGAATGGACATCGCAGTTCCATATGGATCACCAATATTTGCAGCTGCAAATGGTAAAGTTGTTAAAGTCACTTTTGGGTGGGGAGGCGGCTACGGGAATTATCTCATAATTTATCATGGTGGTGGGCACTCAACATTATATGCTCATTGTTCGAGAATCATTATCTCTAATGGACAATCAGTAAAGGCTGGACAAGTAATAGCATATATAGGGTCAACTGGATTTAGTACAGGGTCTCATCTTCATTTTGAAGTCAGGATAAATGGAGTTGCAAAAAATCCTTCAAATTACTTCTAATTTACACCCTTTTTCTTGTTTTATATTACCTCTAATTTACACCATGTTTAATGAAATATCTAATTTTTAAAAAAGCTATTTTTATTCAGGGCTCTATAGTGATTTCTGGTAAAATTATAATCGGTATATTTTTTAAGTAAAATTTAAAAAATAAAGAAATTTTTATTATGGTAAAAAAAATATCTATAAAAAAAGTAAAAAATAGAATTTATATAATAATTCTATCTACATTGATATTTTCAATTATTACTTCTAGTATTGGTTGTAATATAAAGCAACAATTATTTAAAATACCTGAAAAAATAAAAGAAGTAGTAAAAATAAGGTCAGATATTAATATTTCTCCAATTAATGATGTTATTGGTAGTATTGAGGAGGAATACCTATATGATATTAAAAGAGAGGAATTAATTACCTCAGCTTTTGAGGGGATAATTAAAAGCACTGATGAAAAATATCCTGGACTTTTATCAACTCAGGATAAAGATGAGTTAGAAAAAATTAAAGACAAATATCCAGAGGACTCTTTAGATTCCATAGTGGAAATAATAAGGAAATTAATAGAGAAAAAAGATGAACTTAAATCAGATGATCTTATTATGTATGCAAATGAATCCATAGTAAAGAGTTTACAAATTAAAGACAAATATGCATATTTCTTTTATCCGGAAAATTATAAGATTATGATGGAAGACTACTCAGGACACATTTCTGGTGTTGGTATGTATGTAAATCAGATAGATGAAAAAATTGTTGTAGTTAAACCAATAGAGAATACACCAGCTTATAGAGCAGGAATTAAAGCTGATGATGTAATAATAAGTGTAGATGGACAATCAATTGAGAGTAAAAACATTGATGAAGTAATAGCACTAATTAGAGGTAAAGCTGGTACAAAAGTTACTATAATTTTCTTTAGACCTGAGACAAATAAAAAATTTACTAAAGAGCTTATAAGAGAAGAAATAGAAATTCCTAATTTAATAATTGAAATCCTAAATAACAAAATAGGGTATGTTAGATATATTCGATTTATTGAAGGAGGAGCAAATAGATTAAAAAATGAACTAGAGAAATTATCTGATCAAGGTATAGAAGCACTAATTTTAGATTTACGTGGAAATACTGGTGGTCTTCTTTCAGATGCAGTTAATTTAGGTCAACTTTTCATTAACAGAGGAAATATTGTAGTAGTAAAAGAAAAAGCAGATACTATAACATATAGAGGGAAAGATACACCATATGCTCAATTTCCTTTAGTAATTATAGTAGATAAGTATTCAGCTTCTGCCTCGGAAATACTTGCAGGCGCACTACAGGATCATAATAGAGCCAAATTAGTTGGAAATACCACTTTTGGAAAAGGTACAGTTCAACAGATTTTTTCTCTTCCAGATAGTTCAGGCATAAAATTTACTACAGCAAATTATTTCCTTCCAACTGATAGAAGTATTGAAGAAATAGGAATTACACCGGATATCATTATAAATGATGATGATAAAACTGAGGAAGATGAACAATTAGAAGCAGCAAAAAAGATAGCATTAGAAATCATTGAAGAAAATAAGACTTCTCAAATTAATAAAGATGGAAAATAAAATTATAATTGCAACTAATAGAAAAGCCTATAGAAATTACATAATTGAGGAGAAATATGAAGCTGGAATGGTATTAGAAGGTTCTGAGGTAAAATCTGTTCGCAATAGAAATGTGAATTTTAAAGATAGTTATGCTACTGTAAAAAATGGTGAAGTTATATTACACAGTCTTCATATCAGTCCCTATAATAAAATTGGATATGAAAGGATAGTACCTGATAAAGACAGGAAACTTCTTCTAAATAGGAGAGAAATAAATAGAATAATGGGTAGAACAACACAAAGAGGTTATACAATAATTCCATTAAAAATATATCTTAAGGGTAAATATGTAAAAGTTGAATTAGGTTTAGCAAAAGGTAAAAAGAAGTATGATAAGAGAAGAGATATAATGAAAAGGGAGCATGAGAGGGAGAAAGAAAGAGCTTTAAAAGATTATAAAAAAGTTGTATAATTATTATGTGGGGGTGAATTGGCTTCGACGGGGAAATCGAAGCAAAAGTTGCAAGTCGAGGACCAGATCCTCGTAAGAAGCTGGAAAAACATATAAATGCAGAACCTGCATACGCACTAGCCTAAAAAGGCTACATTCTTAAAGTTTTGTCTACGGACTTTAGTGAATGCCGGTAGTAGACTATCTCACATCTTTACTTCTGAGGAAGATGGGAGTGAAAAGATACTCGGAATAGCAGTTGGTTATGTATTTCTGTATATAAACCAAATAGCGAATTTTAATACAGAATAAACTTGTAGATACTTCTGATAGATTTCTTCGGACCCGGGTTCAATTCCCGGCACCTCCACCAAATTTATATAATTTTACGAGCTCTTGAGTTGAATTAAGAGCTCTTTTTTATATAATTTTTTTTAAAATTTTAAGAAAAAATGACATTGGGTATTTAATAATAAAAAAATTAATAGTAATAAAATTATTAGTAATGATATAATCCTAACTACTTTCTTAATAACACAAAAATTGTTAGATTGTATATTTAAGGTAATTAAATTCCTATAAAAAAACTAACCTAATTGCTTTCTTAAAAATAGAAGAAGGAAGAAATATGAAAAGAATAGATGGAAGAAAAGCTAATGAACTAAGAGAAATTAAAATAAAAAGAGATTATATAGAATATGCAGAGGGTTCAGTACTAATAGAGGTTGGAAAAACTAAATTAATATGTGCAGCGAGTGTTGAAGATAAAGTACCACAATTTCTAAGGGGGAGTGGAAGTGGTTGGATAACTGCAGAATATTCAATGTTACCTCGTTCTACACCCGTAAGGACTTTTAGAGATTCTACTATTGGGAGGGTTAAAGGTAGAACACATGAAATTCAAAGATTAATTGGTCGGTCATTGAGAGCTGTTGTTGATTTAGATAAAATTGGAGATAGAACAATCTGGATAGATTGTGATGTAATTCAAGCTGATGGTGGGACAAGAACTGCAGCAATAACTGGTGCTTGTATAGCGTTATATGATTGTTTAAATAAAGTGGTTTCTCAAGGAAAGATTATTTATTTACCAATAATGGACTTTGTGGGTGCAACAAGTGTAGGATTAGTTAATGGAGAAATTCTCCTGGATCTCTGTTTTGAGGAGGATAATAAGGCACAAGCAGACATGAATGTTGTTATAACTTCAAAGGGTGAAATAGTTGAGATTCAAGTAACTGCAGAGGATAAACCTTTATCAAAAGACATATTTCAAAAAATGTTAAAAGTTGCAGAAGAAGGAATAAAAAAGATAATCGATATTCAAAGTGATTTAATAGGTAAGGATATAGATAAATTAAAAAAGTGATATAAAAAAATATTTAGATATTCATTTTAACCATCACTTTTATATAAAATTTGAGAACAAATGATATGTATACAAATAAACAAATTGAGATAGTTATTGCATCAAAAAATAGAGGTAAGATTAAAGAAATAAAATCGATTTTATCTAATAAGAATATTAGATGGCTAACCTATTTGGATTTTAAAGACTGGCCAAAAATAGAAGAATCATGTAATAGTTACGAAGAAAATGCTTTAAAGAAAGCTAAAGTAGTAACAGATTTTACTAAAAAACCGACATTAGCTGAAGATTCAGGACTTGAGATAGATTATTTGAAGGGAGAACCTGGAGTAAAATCAGCAAGACATGCTGGAGAAAACTCTACTGATTTAGAAAATATTAAGAAAGTTTTGAATCAGATGAAGGAATGTCCTTTTACAGAAAGAACAGCAAGATTTCGTTGTGTGACTGTTTTATATCTACCGAATGACAAATTTTTTATGTCGCAAGGAAAATGTGAGGGAAAAATAGATTTCTCACCATATGGTGAAAGTGGTTTTGGTTATGATCCCATTTTTGTTCCTGAAGGACATTCACATACAATGGCTCAAATAGGAATGGAAGAAAAAAATAAGATAAGTCATAGAGCAAAAGCATTAAAAAAATTATTTAGAATTATGAATATTTAATTTACAATTAGAATACAAAGAAATAGGAAATTCATTCGGGGCGTAGCGCAGTTTGGTTTAGCGCGCTTGCTTTGGGAGCAAGAGGTCGGAGGTTCAAATCCTCTCGCCCCGACCATACAAAACCTTGCAATTTTCTTTCTACTTATATCATGAATGAAGACAGAAGGTGCTCTTGAATGGTTGAGAAGAAATCTGTTTAATTTTGATTGATTCACTATAATATGTTTTTGGTATAATATATTTAACTAATGAGCGGGAGTAGCTCAGTTGGCTAGAGCGTCAGCCTTCCAAGCTGAAGGTCGCGGGTTCGAGGCCCGTTTCCCGCTCCATTTTTATTTAGTTTTAAATATGCGAATATTGTTAAAAATACTAAGGATTGTAAACAGATATCTTAAATAGTTCAAATTAAGACTTTTAATTACTTAATTATTTGCTTTTTAAATTTGCAATTACAATAATTTTTCGTCATATTATTAAAAATAAATTTGAATGATTTATTTAGTTAATATAAAATCTTAAATATTATTTTGTTATTTGTAATATATAAATTTAATTTTAAGAATTTTATAGGTATAAAATTAATAGAAAGGAGGATGGCTCTCATAAACTTCCTTAGAAAAAGGGGAAATGAGCTACATTTTTAGGATGAAAATTACAAGGAGACAAATAGAGTTTCTCTCAAAATTTTTAAAATTATGTAGTGAATCAAATAGATATATTCATTATACTGACTTGGCTAAAGAGCTTGGTGTAAGTAAATATACCGCTTATGATATGCTAAGACTTTTAGAGAGGAAAGAATTAGTTTCTCATAAGTATGTACTTGGTTATAAAAGAGGAAAAGGACGCTCAAAAGTTTTGTTTTACCCCTTTCCAAAAGCAAGAGAATTGCTCATAGAGTTATTGGGAGAAGATATTGAAAATAAGAAATGGAGAAATTTTAAAGAATTAATGCTAAAAGAAGTGGGTGAGGGGAGAAGAAAATCATATGCAAAACTTTTAAAAAGAATTTCCAAAAAAGCTGATGGAGTTAGAAGACCAATGGAATATTGCACTTATTATATGATGAGTCTATTTTTAGAAATTAAAAAAATAAAAAATGAATTTTTAAAGACTAAATTAATAAAAAATCTTAAGAAATTTAGGAAAAAAAGTAAATTGAAGATTAGTTCTCTTGCTACAATGATTTTAGGCACATTTCAGTTAGATGAAGAGCTTAATAATAATAATGAGCTTTTTTTAAATGACTTTCTAATATATGAACAATATTTAAATGAGATGAGCAGTAATAGTAGAGATGAACTTGATTCATTTGTAGATAAAATTTTTAGCAAGCTTTTTGCTTAATTTTTTTTAATTTATTTTTTTGGTTTTTTTGGAAAAATTTTAAAATGTAATTTTTATAGAAAATAAGAAAATGATGGAGGATAAATGATAGAAAGATCGGAAAAAATTAAACTTTTTTCTCAAAGATTAAAAGATGCAAAAAAAGCAAATAGATATTTCTATTTGAGGGAAATTCAAGGTCCCTCATTAGCGAGAATAATAGTTGAAGGAAAAGAGTTTATCAATTTTGCTTCTTATAGTTATTTGGGTCTTATAGAACATCCAAAGATAATGAAAGCTGCTAAGGATGCAATTGATAAGTACGGATCAGGTGCTGGTGGTGTTCGATTATTAGCAGGAACTACAACATTACATAAAAAATTGGAAGAAAAATTGGCAGAATTTAAAAAAGCAGAAGCTGCAATTACATTTAGTAGTGGTTATGTTACAAACTTATCTACTATCTCATGCTTGACTGATCCAAAAGATATTATATTAATTGATAAACTTAATCATGCAAGTATTATTGATGGTTGTATGTTATCAGGAGCACGATTTAGAACTTATAAACACAATAATATGGAACATTTAGAAAAAATATTAGAAAAGAGCAAGGACTATAATACAAAGTTGATTGTAGCTGATGCTGTTTTTAGCATGGATGGTGATATTGCTGATCTACCAAATATAAGAAAATTAGCTGATAAATATGGAGCAGACGTAATGATAGATGAAGCTCATTCATTAGGAGTATTGGGTAAAACTGGGAGAGGAATTGAGCAACATTTTAATATGGAGGGTAGTGTAGATATTAGTATGGGAACATTAAGTAAAACAATACCAAGTATTGGTGGTTATATTGCAAGCAATAAAGATGTAATTGATTATTTAAAGCATATTTCAAGAGGTTTTGTATTTTCTGCCAGTCTCCCACCCTCAGCAGTTGCAGCAACCTTAGCAGCATTGGAGGTTATGGAAAAAGAAACCTGGAGATATGAAAAATTAAGGGAAAATATCAGGTTATTTATTCAAGGATTAATTGAAATGGGCTTTAATACTATGAATAGTGAAACTGCAGTAGTTCCAGTTCTAATAGGAGATGAAGAGAGAACACTTGAACTTGCCAGGTTTTTAAATGATAATGGAATTTATGTATGTCCAATTCTTTACCCAGCTATTCCAAAAAATACAAACAGAGTTAGAAATCATTTGATGGCTACCCATTCTATAGAGGATATTAATAAAGCTCTTGATATATATTATAAGGGTGGAAAGAAGATAGGAATTAAATAAACTGTTAGCTCATCAATCTAATCTTTTTTAAAGTTTAAAATATATAAAATAATTTAGTATTTTTTAACTTTATATATTAACCTAATCTTAATTATAGATTTTTAAAAAGGAGGTGTCTTGGAGATATTATTATCAGGTTCATTAGTGATATTGGGATACTTATTAGGTTCAATACCTAATGTTTATATTGTAGTTAAACTTTTTACAGGTAAGGATATAAGAAATTTAGGAAGTGGAAATGTTGGTGGATTAAATGCTGCAAGAAACGTAAGTTTACCAATTGGTCTTTTAGGTGGTCTTTTAGATGTGGCAAAGGGAGTCTTAGCAATATTTTTAGCTCAAAAATTTAGTTCAAATGAAATAGTCCATCTTTTAACTGGTATAGCAGCTGTTGCAGGTCATAACTGGCCTCTATATCTAAATTTTATTGGTGGAAAGGGAGTTGGAACAACTTTAGGTGTGATGAGTATGATAAACCCTATAGTACTTATTCCATGTTTTATTGGGGGAATATTAATTACAATAGTTTTAAAGGAATCTTCAGTTGGGGCAATTGCAGGATTCTTAGCAGGAACTATTTATCTCTGGATTAATTCTAAATCTGTATGTTATCTTCTTTTTGGATTAGTTTTAACTTTATTTACTATAATAAGATTCAGGAAAGATTTATTTGTATACCTTAAGAAGAGAAATATAATTAAAAGTTAGGAAAATTTGCATAATAACAATGTTAAAATTTTTCTTAAAAAAATTGATATAATTAGATAAAATTATAAATTCAAATTATATGCGCCTGTAGCTCAGTTGGATAGAGCTACGGACTTCTAATCCGTAGGTCGGGGGTTCGAGTCCCTCCAGGCGCGCCATTATTTTTTATTTCATTAAAAAAAGTTTTATCAATAGCTTTGTGGTATATTTTCAAAGACATTTTACCCTCCCCCCTACCCCCTCCCACTAGTGGAGAGGGTAATCCTCCTCTCTCTTTACCTCTCTCATCAGGGGAAAGGCTATATATTTTAAAGTCTTATTAATACCTTTAGGGTGTATTTCTGAAGTTATTTTAAGATGAAATAAGATTTATTGAC
>JAHJRV010000048.1 GCA_018830725.1 Actinomycetota bacterium
GACCATATCGGATTTTCACCGATTTCCCTCTTAACTTTTAAGACTTCTTGAATGCTTAATATTTAATTGTAGTTTTAAAAATACTACTAAATATGCTCAATGTCAATAATTTTATATTATCAATATTTTTTATTTTATTTCTTTGAAGATAATATCTCTTAAGATTCTGCGACCTCTGAATATGTTACATTTTAGAGTTCCTAAAGGCTGTTTTAATAATTTTGCTATTTCTTTGTATGAGTATCCATAAATATCTCTCAATACTATTGGAACTCTATATTTTTGTGGTAATGAAATAATATTTTCAATTATCTTCCTTCCATCTTCCTTTTTTAAAAATTCCCTCTCAACAGATGATAGTTCTTTATACCTGGCGCTTTTTGAAAAATCCTTATCATACTCTAAATCTAATTCTTTAGTTTTAGAAGTATACCTTTTTCTCTTTCTTATAAGATCGATACAGGTATTGGTAGTTAGCCTAAATAACCATGTTGAAAATTTTGACCTACCACCAAACTTATGAAGGGATTTGTAAATCTTTAGGAACACCTCCTGCGCAGCATCTGAAGCATCATGACTATTTCCCATTATATAAAAAGCGGAGGTAAATACCTTATTTTTGTATCTATTTACTATTGCTTCAAATGCAAGATTATCACCTTTTCTTGCACGAGCTATTAGAAATTGGTCGCTTAAATTATGATATCTTTCTATAAATATATTCTTAGTTGATTCGTTTTCTGAAACATCCATCTTCTTCATTCTTATTAGTCTTTTTTATTAACTTAAAGAAAATTTTCTTTTTAATCTCAAAGATTTTAAAAGTTGTTATAATTATAATTATAACAAAATCCTTTATCATTATCTGATAGAGGATCAAAAAATAAATCTATTAATAGTTTTTCAAAATAAGAATTATTATCTTCCATATCCTGGAGGAGCATCCACTAATTCGACTTTTGTTGTAAATTTTTTACCATATCTATATATTTCTAATTCTACTTTATCACCAACATTATATTTGACTATTTCTGCTATTAAATCGAGCTGTGTTCTTAATACTATATTGTTACACTTAGTAATAATATCTCCAACTTTTATTCCAGCTTTTTCAGCAGGTAAGTCTTCAAATACCTGTACAACGAATACCCCAGGAACATCTGGATCTGTTGAATCTCCCATTTTTATACCTATTATTGGTATTCTGGATTTGCCATATTTTATTATTTGATTTGCAATATTTGTAGCTATATCACTTGGAATAGCAAAACCTAATCCAACTGATGTAGGCATTAAACCATACATCTGATTAGGACTTATTATCAGTGTATTAATTCCCATTACTTTACCCTCTATATTGGCTAAAGCACCACCACTATTTCCCATATTTATAGCAGCATCTGTCTGAATTAAATCAACTACTACCTTATATTCCTCACCACCTATTAATTGAGGTATTTCTCTTCCAAGTGCACTGACTATTCCTGAAGTAACAGTCTGCTGAAATCCAAATGGACTTCCAATTGCAACTGCTAAATCTCCTACTTCTATATCTCTTACAGATATAAACTCAGCTGCCTTTAAATTTTTCTTATCCACTTTTATAACAGCAATATCAGCACGTGGTTCCATTCCTACTAATTTTGCCTTTTCTGTTTTACCATCAAAAAAAGTCACCTTAATATTTTCTTTTTCTGCTTCTTCAACAACATGAGCATTGGTTAATATATAGCCATCTTCTGAAAAAATTACCCCACTGCCAACAGCAGGAACTAGACCTTCACGACCAAAAATATCATATTCAATTACTTCAACAGTAATATTTACCACACTCGGTTGAACTTTCTTTGCTACTTCTGTAACAGGATTTACTAACATAGCTTCACTTTTAACTATTTCTTGTTCTTTTGAGGTTTCTTCTTTGGTAATTTCCTTTTCTTTTATAGTTTCTTGCTTTTCTGCAGTCTTTTCTATTCTTTCTTCAGTAGGAGAGGTAATTTGTAATTTTCTTAAATATACTGTTCCAAATATAGCTCCAACTCCAATAATTAATATTGAAATCACAATTAAAACTATTAAACATCCTCTTAAAAAGTTTGAAGATCTGTTGTATTTTATGTAATTGTTGTCATCCATTTCTTTAACACCTCTTAAAAATGCATTTCAAAGTTAAAAGCAAAGTATTTTTTATACCACCATTTCCTTCTCTTTTTTAGCTTTAAATATTGAAATAAGCTCAGGAATAACTTTAAATAAATCTCCTACTATACCAAAATCTGCAATCTTGAATATAGGAGCGTCTGGATCTTTATTTATAGCTACAATTGTTTCTGATGCCTGCATACCAGCTCTATGTTGAATAGCTCCTGAGATGCCACAAGCAATATAAAGTTTTGGAGATACAGTTTTACCAGTCTGACCTACCTGGTGGTCTTTTGATATCCATCCTGCATCAACTGCTGCTCTTGATGCTCCAACTTCACCACCTAACAAGTCAGCAAGTTCTTGAATAAGTGGAAAGTTTTCAGGCCCTTTCAATCCTCTTCCACCTGACACTATTACTTCCGCTTCCTCAAGTTTAACTATTTTCTTCTCCAACTTTAAGTATTTAACAAAATGAGAAAGAATATCAGATTCTAAAATATTTGGCTTTATATTGATGACATTTCCTTCTCTTGATAAATCTTTTTCAGGTTCTCTAAATACACCTGGCCTTACTGTTGCCATTTGTGGTCTATGATTTTTGCATGTGATAGTAGCCATAATATTTCCACCAAATGCTGGTCTTGTTTGTAGAAGATGTCGTTCAGTCTCATCTATGGTGAGTTCTGTACAATCTGCCGTTAGTCCGGTCTGTATTCTTTGAGCAAGTCTTGGAGCTAAATCCCTTCCCATGTGTGTTGCTCCAAAGATGAATATTTCAGGTTTTTTTTCCATAGTAAGGTCATAAATTGCTTTTGTATATAAATCTGTTTGATAATTCTCCAACAATGGATTATCTATTAAGTAGACATTATCAGCTCCACATTGAATCAATTCTTGAGCTAATTCTGCAATTTTATGACCTAAAAGTATCGATTCAACTCTGACTCCTAAAATATCAGCGATTTGACACGCTTTTCCAACCAATTGCTTTGCAACTCTAGTTAATTTTCCATCTCTTTGCTCAGCAAAAGTCCATACACCAGAATATTTACTTATATCAATAACACCCTCTTCTATTACTTCAATAGATATTGCTTCTACAGGACATTCATCAACACAAGCTCCACACTCATTACAAGCATCAAGTAGTACTGCAATATTTTCGTCATCAAGCTTAACTCCATTAAAAGGACATATCTCTACACAAAGTCCACATCCAGAACATAAATCTCTATTTATATAAATTGCCATATATTTACCCCCAATCTATAATATATTCTTTGCTCTTAGTCGATTAAATAAAATCTCAGCAGCTTTTTTAGGTTCATCCCTGATAATTTCACCTTTACCTTTCGGTTCCGGAGAAAAGATTCTTTTAACTGAAGTAGGTGAACCATCCATTCCTATTCTCTTTTCATCAACATCCATATCTTTCTTTTCCCATATTTCAACCTCTTTCTCCCTATATGCACTCATAATCCTATATGCTGAAGGGTATCTGGGTTTATTTGCCTCTGCAGTTACAGTTAAAAGAGCAGGTAAGTTTGCTTCCCATCTTACTCTTTTATCCTCAAGTTCTTGAATTACGATTATCTTATTATCTTCAATATTCACCTCTAAAACATAGGTTATTTGAGGAATTGATAGAAACTCTGCTAATTGTGGTCCTACCTGTGCAGTATCTCCATCTATCGCCTGTCTTCCACACAGAACTAAATCATACTTTCCAATTTTCTTGATAGCAGATCCCAGGGAGTATGCTGTAGCCATTGTATCAGCTCCAGCAAAAGCCCTATCAGTTAGAAGTATTGCTCTATCAGCACCAATAGCTATTGCTTCTCTTAAAGCTTCATCTGCTTGCGGAGGTCCCATAGAAATAACTATAACTTCACCACCAAATTCTTCTTTTAATCTTAATGCTACTTCTAAAGCATTTTTATCCTCAGGATTTATAATGCTTGGAATTCCTTCCCTCATAAGTCTACCTGTTCTCTTATCAATTTTGACATTTGTTGTATCAGGAACTTGTTTAATACAAACAATAAATTTCATATTTTACCCCCAATAAATTATAATCATTAGAATTTTTAACTCTTTCATATTTCTCTTCTAATCATATTGGCTATTACAAGTTTTTGGATTTCATTGGTTCCTTCATAAATTCTTGCTACCCTTGCATCTCTGTACATTCTCTCAATAGGGAACTTCTTCATATAACCCATACCACCATGTATTTGAAGTGCTATATCAATAGCTCTGCCAAGAACCTCCGATGCAAACAGCTTGCACATTGCTGACTCCTTGGTGAATCTCTGATCATTCTCCTTTAACCAAACTGCATGATAAACCATCTGTCTAGCTGCATATATTTCTGTTGCCATATCAGCAATCATCCATTGTATTGCTTGATTTTCCCATATAGGCTTTCCAAATTGAACCCTATCTGTGGCAAATTTTATTGATGCATCTAAACAAGCCTGAGCTCCACCGACACATCCAGCTGCCAATGCTAACCTTCCACAGTCAAGCCCCTTCATAAATACAATAAAGCCTGCTCCCACATCACCTAAAACATTCTCCTTGGGCACATTACAATCTTCAAATATTAACTCAGCAGTACTTGAACCTCTAATTCCCATTTTATCTTCTAACGTTCCTATAGAAAATCCTGGGGTACCTTTCTCAACTATAAAAGCTGTTACCCCACCTCGAGCTCCAAGTGCTTTATCTGTAACAGTTAAAACTATAACAACATCTGCTATATCCCCATTAGTTATCCATATTTTAGTACCATTTAATATATAATAATTACCATCTCTTACAGCTGTAGTTTCTATAGCAGCTGCATCTGAACCAGCATTGGGCTCGGTTAATGCGAAGGCTCCTATTTTTTCCCCTTTTGCAAGTGGGGTTAAATATTTCTGTTTTTGTTCCTCTGTTCCAAACATTTCAATAGGCATGCAACATAGTGATGTATGTGCACCTAAAATAGTACCATGTGAGCTACATACTTTCCCAATCTCCTCAGCAGCGATACAGTATCCTAACATTCCTGCACCAGCACCACCATATTTTTTTGGAATAGGCAATCCCATAAACCCCAGCTTTGCCATTTTCTTTATATTCTCATGAGGAAATTTTCCCTCCCTGTCCATATCTTCAACTACAGGAGCTATTTCTTTTTCAGCAAACTCTCTTACTGTTTTACATAACAGCTCAAGTTCTTTTGGAATAGAATAATCCATCTGCATCTCCTCTCTAATGAAGTTGTCAGATTTTTATAAATTATTAGTATTGTTTAATTTTTGATGTTTTTAATAATAAAATTTTTACAACTCTTTTTTAAAAAATAATATTCTTTTTGTGTAACTTTAGTTTACTTTAACAAATAAATCTACTTGATATTTTTACAGAAATTGATAATTACTTTCCTTTAAATTTAGGTTGCCTTTTTTCTATAAATGCAGCTACACCTTCCTTCATGTCTTCTGTTCCACAAACCTCACCAAATAATTCTGATTCTATTTTTAATCCTTCCTCTAATGATACCTGGATTCCCTCCCCTATAGCTTTCTTAGATTTAGCTACCGCAATTGGTGCCTTACTAATAATCTTTTTTGCTATATCTTTAGCTGTTTTTAATTCTTCACCATCCGGAACTACTCTGTTAACCAATCCAATTCTCATAGCTTCCTGAGCACTTATCATATCTCCAGTAAAAATCATCTCTTTTGCTTTTGCCAAACCAACAATCCTGGTAAGTCTCTGTGTACCACCCCATCCAGGAAACAGACCTAAATTTATTTCAGGTTGACCTACCCGAGCTCTATCAGATATTATCCTTATATCAGTAGCCATAGCCAGTTCTAATCCTCCTCCAAGAGCAAGTCCATTTATAGCAGTAATAACTGGTTTTCCCATTTTCTCCATTTTCGTTAAAATTGCTTGACCCTTTGACGACATTTCCTTTGCTAATTCAGGAGTGAGTTTTGGCATTTCTTTTACATCAGCACCAGCAATGAAAGCATACTTTCCACCACCTGTTATAACAATCGCTCCTACATTTTGATCTTTTTTTAGCTCATCTAATACTCCACCTAATTCTTCCATAGTTTTGCTATTTAAAGCATTTACTGGGGGACGATCAATTACCAAAGTTGCTACTTTATCTTCAATAGTGTAATTAACAAATTCTCTTTCCATAATTTTGACCTCCATATTTAACTTAATTTTTTTCTTTTTTCAAATTTTTTTACATTTTACTATAATCGTAAAATCCTTTTCCTGTTTTTATACCAAGATGTCCTGCTACTACCATTTTTCTTAGAAGATATGGGGGGTTAAAGTTTGGGTTTCCATACTGTTTAGCCATATAGTCAGCAACATTCAAAACAACATCTAATCCTAAATTATCTGCAAGAGTGAATGGACCCATTGGCATTCCTGCTCCTGCTTGCATTGCCAAATCTATATCCTTTGCTGATGCAACTCCTTCATCAAGGCATTTACAGGCTTCTATCAGCATTGGAAGAAGTATTCTGTTTACCAAAAATCCAGGTATCTCTTTTACTTTAACAGGTAATTTCCTTAATCTTTCTGCAAGTTCAACTACTGTATCTATTGTATCTTGAGATGTCTCAATACCTGGTATAACTTCCACCAATTTCATAATATGTGCTGGAAAGAAAAAGTGCATACCTATAAATTTTTCTGGTCTGCCAGAACCTCTTGCCATTTTTGATATTGATAGAGCCGATGTGTTTGAAGCAAAAATTGTGTGAGGTTCACAAATTTCATTTAATTCCTTAAATAGATTTATTTTTAAATCAATATCCTCTGGAATAGCCTCAATAATTACATCAACATCTTTTAGGTCCTCTAACTTTAAAGTACCAGTTATATTGCTCATAATCTGATCTTTCATTTCCTGGGACATCTTACCCTTATCAACTCTTTTTCTTAGAATGTCATCAGCTTTCTTAATACCAACGTCTACAAATTCCTGCTTAATGTCCCTTATTATTACAGGAAGACCTGAATAAGCAGCTACCTCAGCTATCTCTGCTCCCATAGTTCCTGCTCCGCAAATACCTATTTTATAAACGTACATTTCACAATTCTCCTTTTCAAGAATTTCTTAATAAGAATAGTCATAATTATAAAGTTTTAAAATTTTTAAAGTTTTAAATAAAGTTTACATTCTCTCTACTACCATTGCTATTCCCTGACCACCACCTACACATAATGCTGCTAGTCCGTATTTTGAATTTCTGTTTTTCATTGCATAAAGTAGTGTCACTAATATTCTTGCTCCACTACATCCCACAGGGTGACCCAAAGCTATTGCTCCACCATTTACATTCAATTTATCATGGTCAAAGTGAAGCTCTCTATCTACTGCTAATACCTGGGCTGCAAAAGCTTCATTTAGTTCAATCAAATCCATATCTTTTAACTCAAGCCCAGCTTTCTTCAATGCTTTAGGAATAGCATAAACTGGACCAATTCCCATAATAGCTGGATCCACTGCTGCTACAGCATAGGACAAAATTTTAGCCATAGGTTCTATTTTTCTTTTTTTAGCAACATCCTGTCCCATTACTATTAGAGCAGCAGCTCCATCATTTATCCCACAGGAGTTACCTGGGGTAACAGTTCCCCCTTTTTTGAAAACAGTAGGATAAAGAGCAAGTTTTTCTTTTGATATACCTGCCCTTGGAAACTCATCTTTATCAAATTTAATAGGCTCTCCCCTTGTTTGAGGAACTATTAATGGAACTATCTCCTCCTTGAATTTTCCCTCTACTATTGCTCTTGTTGCTCTCATCTGGCTTCTTGCTGCATATTCATCCTGTTCTTCCCTTGTTATTTTGTATTTTTCTGCTAAATTTTCAGCAGTCTCTCCCATTATTATGCTTCTTATAGGATCAGTTAAACCCTCCCAAAGAGTATCGGTAACTTCACCATGTCTTAATCTATAGCCCCATCTTGCTCCCCTTAGAACATATGGAGCTGCACTCATATTTTCAACACCACCTGCAACAATAATATCCGCTTCATTAAGTTTAATTACTTGTGCTCCATTAACAACAGCTTGAAGACCTGAAGCACATAATCTATTCACTGTATATCCCGGAACCTCAACTGGAATTCCTGCTTTCAGTGCAGCTACTCTTCCAACATTTGGTTCATCACTCCTTTGTAATACACAACCCAAGATAACATCATCTATTTCCTCACCCTTAACACTGGACCTATCCATTGCCTTCTTTATAACAACCTTTGCTAAATCAGCA
>JAHJRV010000049.1 GCA_018830725.1 Actinomycetota bacterium
AGAAATAGAAATTGACCTATTGTTCCAATTACAATACCAACAGCAAAACTTAAAATTCCATATTTTCTATAAAGTAAAAAAAATACTAATATTATTAATATATTCCATATTACGGTTGAGAATGCAGGCGGTGCAAAACTTTCATAAGAGTTTAAAAGGGCACTTACTATTGCAGTTAAGCCCATAAAAAGAAGAGAGAGAAACATGATTCTCGTTAATAAGATTGCCAAAGACCGCTGACTTAAATCATCCTTAAGACCAGGAAGAATTTTATATATTGAAGGAATTGTGATAAATACTATGATAATTATTAAAATAAAAATAATAATAAGAAGGTTTATAAGTGTATTAGTTAATTTTAATGCATCCCTTTTCTTACCAAGAGCAAGATATGAAGAAAAGATAGGTATAAATGCAGCTGATAGTATTGCATCTGCTAATAATTGTCTAAACTGATTAGGTACCAAAAATGAAATTCTAAATGCATCTGTTTCCCAGTTTGCTCCAAAGAAATAAGCAAATACCTGTTCTCTTAAAAGACCGGTTAATTTGGATAAAAAAATACAAATCGTGACAATAATAACTGTACTGGTGAACTTCACTTTAGATTTGTTTATATCTGATGTTAAATCTTTTTTCTCTTTCAATTAATCATTCCTTAAAGTTTTTTTGCTAATTAATTTTAGCATTTAGTTTGAGTAACAATAGTATTTAAAAATTATATAGTATTTTTGATAACCTTGTATTATAATATTGCTACTTTACTGAAAAAAATAAAAAAAATAAACATAGGGAGGTAAATTGGCAAAACAAAGTTCTCTAAAAAGAGTTAAAACTTCAGCAAAAGTAAGACTAAGGAACAGGAAGAAGAAAGCAACTATAAAAACAGCTATAAAAGAGTTTGATAAAGTAATCAAGGAAAAGGATTTAGAGAATGCAAAGCAATTACTTATAAATTGTATTTCTTTACTTGATAAGGCAAAAAGTAAGAAAATATTTCATAAAACAAAGGTAAATAGAATTAAGTCTAAACTTAGTGAGAAATTAAATACTTTATCACAGAGTTTGTAACTATTTTTTTGATAATCACATTACAAAATTAATTTTAAAAAAATTGTAAAAATCAATCTCAAATATTCTAAATATTTAGTATTTTAGAAACTAAGGTCTCTAATATTATCTCAGCTTTTTGTTTTCCTCTCTTTATCCCTTCATCTGCCTCCAACAAATAGAAAAGGAAATTTCTTAAATCCTTTTTAGAAAAATTCTTTTGTTGATTTTTAAGTTTTTTAATAGCAAAATTTTTCGCAGATAAAATTTGCTCCATCTGCTTTATATCTATCTTCTTTTCAATTAAAGATTTGATTTTTAAGAGTCTTTTAAAATACCATCTCATTGTCCCCAAAATTCTTAAACTCTCAATTTGAAGTTTTCCAGGTTTGGTTTTAAAAAAAATAGATCTTAAAGAACTATATGCTTCACTTTCTTTCTTCTCACTTAAATAATCTAAAAATTTAAAAATATTTATATCGGGATTTCCAGCAACAAGTAATTGTACAGTTTTTTGGTCTATGACTTCTCCTTTTCCAACATAAATTGCAAGTTTTTCTACCTCGCTTTCTAAATTCCATAGATCATTACCTAAAAAATTTGTGAGTAAATAGACAGCAGCAGGATTTATCCTGACTTCTCTCTCCCTACATCTCTCTCTAACCCAACTTTCCAAACCTCTGAATGAAATTGGTCTAAAATCGTAAACTTTGCCCATCTTTCCAATAAAATTTTTCAATCTATCCCTAATTTTTCTGGTTGAATTTTTTAGATTTGAATTATCCCAAACAGTTTCTGCTATTAAGACTAAACAACAGTATGGAGATGGTGATTTTGCATATTCAATAATCTTTTCTAATTCATCATTAGATAATTTATGAACATTCCTTGCTATAACAAGTCTTTTTGATGATAAGAAGGGTAAAGTCTTGCAGACATTCAATATATCATTTACTGATACCTCTAAAAAATCGAATTGCTGGAAGTTGAGTTCTCTTTCACTATCATCGCCAAATCTCATTTTAAGTCGAGATATTGATTTCTCAATTTTCCAATTATTTTCCCCAGTCAATAGATACATTGGAAGTAAAGACTCTACGCTCTTTTTATTAGAATTTTTAAAACTATTATTTTTAATCATAACTTTTATAATTATATTATTTTTCGGTTAGGATTTTCCAATAATTATTTTCCACAATTATATCTATGTCTCCTAACTTATCTGTACGGAGAATATTAGAGTTAATCTTTTTTAAAGAATTGATTGTTTCTTCTGATGGATGATCGTATTTATTATTTAATCCAACTGATATTATAGCTATCTTAGGTGAGACAGCTCTTAAAAATTGGTAAAAATTAGCATCTTTACTTCCCTGATGAGGTACTTTTAAGATATCAGTTTTTAGTAAATAGTTATTAATATCATTATATATATCATTATTTATAGATATATCTTTCAAACTATTTGATTTATTCATTGATAGATTTTTTAAACTACTTAATATCTCTCTTTGAGCCTGAATTTCAATGTCTCCAGTAAAAAGTATCTTTTTATTCTCATATTCTAATAAAAGAACTAATGATTGATTATTTATATTCTCTTTTAGATA
>JAHJRV010000050.1 GCA_018830725.1 Actinomycetota bacterium
AAATAGCTTATCAAATATTCCCATTTTCTCACCTCCATTTTCTTAAATGCAGCTTGAAGTCCGCCGCCCATTAAAATATATCTGACGGAGTTGGGTAGGTGCCTCCGCTTGCCTTTTCACGTAACCCTTTTCAACATAATCCTTATGTGCTTCAGTCAATGGCTTGCTCCTCGTCTGTCTTGCTCGGTAGCCTTCATGATTTCCACGGTTACTTGAACTCCTGCTCTACAAACGCCTTTATCTCCTTTACTATTCTGTGACTGGGTCTCTGAGAAACGAAAGAAAAAAGCCACAACATCAGAATGAAACCTATAAAACCACCAGCCCCTCCAACTGCGTCAGAAGAAAACACAGCGGCTAGCCACATTAGAAGTAATAGCGCCCAGAATATTCTTACAAGTGTAGAACCAGGCTGTCCCAGTAAATAAAAGGTAGTTTGGTTTCGCTTCTGCTTTAATCTAACATAGACTGCACGCCAAGCACTCTTCTTAACAACAAAAGCCCAGCCTGGCATTTTGGTCTTATAAATCTCATATTTGTCAGCGAAGTGGCTTTGAAATATCTTCATCGCATCCTCCGCCGTCAATTCAGGGTGATGACCCACTATAACCTTTGCTATAATACACACCTCCTCGCATGTTAAAATTTAGTGTTAGTATAAAGTTATTTCGTCTTAACGGTATACTTTCAGAGTCCTTCGGAATGCCTCGACTGTTTCTTTATGCCTGTATTCCTTGAAGAAAATCATGATGTTTTGCCCAAATCTTCAAGCATTTTTCTGGCTTCTACATACCCGGGGTTCAATTTGATTGCCATTTCGAATTCTTTTTTAGACTCTGATTTCTTGCCAAGTTTGAGATACGATTGTCCTCTGTCGAAATAAGATTCAGCTACCTTTGGACTGTATTGTAAGGAAATAGGAAAATCATCTATTGCTTCTTGGTATCTACCTGTAGTTAAGAAAGCCTTCCCACGAAAGCAGAATGATGCATTAGCTTTTTGAGATCCTATCTTTTTTACACGCTTATTCATTATTTCTTGTGATTTCTTACATATCTCGATTATTGCTTGATATTGCAATTAATTATTATGCATCTAAATTCTCCTTTCTGATCACTCAATTGAAGATAACTTGCTCTTACATTAAATATCTATAAAATTAATTTGCAATATAAACTTCTTAGATTTCAACATATCCAATATATTGTTTGAAATCATCTTATACGGGTTAAAACAGAATTAAAACTTAGAAATTTCAGCTTATTTGGAATGAGTAACTAGAATACTTGAAACTTTAGGAGTTACATCAAGCCTTACACCGCATTTTGGACAGTGGTAAAACCCTGCACTTGGTGGTGGAGGTTTGGATGGAGCACATCCTTGACAATATATGCTACCACATCTTGGGCATTCCCCAGCTGGTAGATCAGGTCTTGGTACTGAGACAAATACCCTTGGTCCTTTATCCACCTTTGTCGGAACTTTCCAAACTCTACCACATTTTGCACAACAAACTTGTTCGCCTCTTTTAAATAATCTGCCAAATATTCCCATTTTTCAGCCCTCCTAAAATTTGTCTTTATCAACTTATATTAATTATTTTAAAAATATTTAATTTTGAATATTAAATTAAATAAATCTATACCAAGTAAATTATACAATTATTTTTTTATAAACCCCCTTACCATTTCAAAAAGAACTTTGTCAGTTTAAAGGTTATTTTGAAATCTTTAAAGAATCAATAATATCTATAAAAATTGGCTCATAATCTGGATACAATTCTTTTCTTGCTCGAAGATCTAGCATGTAAGTTTTGCCACTAATTATAATATAAATACCCCAACTTTGGGTTTCCTTGCTTTTACCAATAGTTTTTATTTCTATGTCAGGTAAGTCACAGATAGTACTTTGATTAATTGAAATTAGTCTCTTTCCATATTGTGACTCATAAGTATTTTTAACATTTTCATATTGTTCGTCAGAAATAGTGCCAGTTGAAGCTGGATCAGATATCACGAATATTGAAAATACTGCTTCTCCAATATCTTCTTTCCATGAATCACCTATATAAACACCACCTATATATTCAAAATTATCCGGTGACCCTCCTCGCATGGAAGTTTTAAAAATTTCATCTATTTTTTTATCATCAATCTTTTTCCAGTTTGAGGGATACTTAAAGGTGAACACACTCTCTGAAAATGTTTTGCTCTCTGCAGCTATACTCTCTTTTATATATGACTTCTCAGGAGGTTTCGCACAAGAACTTGCAAATAAATTAATTGAAAGAAGTAAGGTTATAATTATTAATATGCTAAATATCTTTTTCATCTTCCACCTTTTTTATCAAAATATCTTAAAAATTTTATTATTTAGATTTTTAAATTTATTTATAAAACATCACCTCCTCACATAATATGTTTATTTTAATGTTTATTTATATTATACAAATTAAATATTTTTCTAATTATCATATTTATATGTCATCTAACGCAGCTATACTAATTTTCTGCATAGTCTGAATTGTTAAGAGTTTTACTCACACCACCAAGTCCAATCTTTTAACTGTTTAGAGAGATTATATTTACCTGACATTTTCACACCACCACATCCAACCACTGTATAGTTATATTCGCCGGGTATTACATTTATAGTTTGATTGCCTGGAGGTAGTTTGAAACTATATTTTGCTGGTCCATCTAGGTCAATGTATAAAGTTCCACCAGTGTTGTTGACTATAAGAATAGGAATGGTTGGGATACAACTATATGTTAAAGTTATTGAATCAGAGGCTGTACCCTGAGAGTTTGTAGCAGTAGCTTCTAATGTAAAAAAATCTCCTTTTTTATGTAGGTTTACCTGTGAAACATTTTTACCCCATGCTCCTAAACTATCATCTTTATTAAAAGATATGGCTGGATAGGGATTACCAGTAACATGTGCTTTTACTCTGTAGTAACAGACATTGTCACCATGTGGAGAAAATGTAGGACCCTCATATATTTCTAACCTAATAGTTGGAGCTGTTAATACCTCTTCAGTTGTTTCTTCTACAGTCTCTTCCCCTGTTTCTTCAGCTGTTTCCTCAGGAGTAGTCTCATCAGGTGTAGTTTCTTCAGCTTCCTCTACTTGTGCTTCTGGAGGGCAACCAGTAAGTGTAAATAACAATGATGTAACAATTGAAAGTGTAATAATTACTAAAAATATCTTTTTAAGAGAATTCATTCAAAAAACTCCTTTTAAGTTACTTACAGTAAAAATTATTTTTGTATAATATTATATCTAAATAAAAATAGGTTATGTAAAATATTTTCTGTAAATTTAAGATAAATTAATAGTAAATTTTCTTGACAGAGCCACTGTTATTCTTTTAAGCATCAAATAAAAAACTTAAAATGAGATAATAAGGATGGTCCAAAGAATGTTTAACAGAAAAGAGACTCTTCTTTTGGATATATGAGACGAGAGAGAAAGTAAAACAGGTCATATCTTTCTATGAGAACAGATTGCTGAAGATAGCAGACTATATATTCACCTTTTTACCTCAAATAGTAAATGCTTAAAAGGATAACTTATGGCTTAATTTACAGAAAAATTTTGACAGAA
>JAHJRV010000051.1 GCA_018830725.1 Actinomycetota bacterium
TTTAATAATGCAAAATCAATAGTTAGAATTTTTTTTAAAGTTATTAGTGTAAATTATAAAGAGGAGCTTTTCTGTCCAGGTGTTGATGATAAAGGTGAGATATTAAAACATCCAGAATTTTTAAAGAAAGCATTCGAATTAGGTGAAAAAATAACCTCTATTTAAAAAATATTAAAATATTTTAGGGTATGATTGTTAAAAGAATAAAATGTAAAAAATAACAAAAATCACTTAAATTACTTTCAAATTTTGCCATAATTTTATATACTATTATTTTTAATAAACAAGAGGAGTAAAAGTGAAAACAGATAAAACTATAGGTTCTTTTTCTTTTATATTTCATAGTCATTTACCTTATGTAAGGAAAGCAGGAGTTTGGCCCTTTGGTGAAGAGTGGCTTCATGAGGCATTAAGCGAAACATATATACCACTTCTTGATGTTTTTTATAACCTGATAGATGAGGGGATAAAACCACAAGCTACAGTTGGAATTACTCCAATATTAGCTGAGCAATTAAATGATCCTTACCTCTCTGAGAAATTTCAGAAATATATGGAGATTAAAATTAGAAAATGTGAGGAAGATATTGAAAGAAACTCATCCAATCCTAAATTAAGAGACTTGGCAATATTTTATCTGGATTTCTTTAATGAAATCCTTTCTTCATATAAAAATAGATACAATAGTGATGTAATTGGTGCATTTAAGAAATTACAAGACGAAGGTTTCATTGAGATAATAACCTGTGCTGCAACTCATGGTTATTTACCATTACTTGGGAGAGATAGTGCAGTTAATGCTCAGATAAAAGTTGGGATTGAAAGCTATAAACGTCTTTTTAGAAGAGAACCAAAAGGAATCTGGCTTCCCGAATGTGCCTATAGACATGGATATGAATGGATTCCACCTGTTGAAGGTGAATATGCACAGAAAGGTTATAGACCTGGTATAGAGAAATTTTTAATTGAAAATAACATCAAATATTTCATTGTAGATGCTCATACAATTGAAGGTGGAAAAACTATGGGTGTTTATACTCTTCGCTTTCCAGCACTTCAAAAACTTTATCAGCAATCAGTAAGAGAATATAAAGATATTGAGGTGGATGAGCCAAAAACTACATTTTCACCTTATCTTTTAAAACACAATGAAGATTTTATAGCTATAGTAGGAAGAAACGAAAAAGCTGGACTTCAAGTATGGTCAGGAGATCGGGGATATCCAGGAGATGGTTGGTATAGAGAATTTCACAAAAAAGACTCAATAAGTGGTCTTCAATACTGGAGAGTAACTGGAGGTGATGTTGATTTAGGTTCAAAAGTGTTATATGAACCTGATATGGTGGCAGGGAGAGTACAAGAGAATTCTGATCATTTTGTTCATATGATTTATTCATTATTAAAAGATTTTAAGGATAAAACTGGAAAAAATGGAATAGTAGCTGCTCCATATGATTCTGAATTGTTTGGTCACTGGTGGTTTGAAGGTCCTAAATGGATAAAACAGGTATTAAAGAAAATGGCCAAAATGGAGGAATTGGATTTAACCACAATTAGTGATCACTTAGAAAAATTCACCCCAGAGATTACTATTAGAATTCCCGAAAGTTCATGGGGTGAAGGTGGTCACCACTGGGTTTGGCTAAATCAAGATACATACTGGATATGGCCTCACATTTATGAATCAGAAAAAAAGATGGAGGATTTAGCAAAAAAATATAAAGACACGGATGATGACTTTATAAAGAGAGTATTAAACCAAGCTGCGAGAGAACTTTTGTTGTTAGAAAGCAGTGATTGGCCATTTTTAATAACTACATGGCAGGCAAGAGATTATGCATCTAATAGATTTAGTGAGCACCTTGATAACTTTAACAATTTAATAAATGCAGTGGAAAAGGCTGGTGCAGTGGAAAAGGCTGGTGCAGTGGAAAAGACCAGTGCTGTGGAAGAGACTAGTGCAGTGGAAGAGACTAGTGCAGTGGAATATAGAAAAAAAGATAAAGAATTTAGAAAATATTTAGAATCTATTGAGGAAAAAGATAAAATATTTCCCAATATCGACTTCACAATATACGCCAAATATTAATAATTATATTTTTTGAAGAGGAGATGATGAAGAAAATAACTGTTTGTTTACTAATTATAATTTGTTTATTAATTACAACTTGTAGATCTAAACCTGAAGTTGTAGAAACAGAAGAGGAGACCACTCCTCCTGAGGAGATTGTGGAGACTACTGAAGAGGAGATTATTGAGAAAGGCATTTATATAAGTAATAATTTATCAGGCGAAACATTTTCTATAAAAATTCCAGAAAATTGGAGCATGCAGGAATATCCAGAAAAAAGTATTGTTCAATTTAACCCTCCTTTAGAAGAGATGAAAGAAAATGATTCTATTTATACAATTTTTGCTGGAGCATTTGAGAGTTTTCCACCAACAGATTTTTCTAATATAAATGTTCCTAATTTTTTAAAGAATGTTTGGTTTTCACTTGAAAGTGAAAGTCCTCAATCATCAAATCTGGGGAATCTAGAAGCAGAAAAGTATGAAAGAAGCTACAAACATTTGATGCCAATAAAAGAAAGTGTGGTTGAAGGTGAAGATGAAACTAAGATGGAGAAAACAGCATTAGAAGGTGGAATTATTACTGAGCAAGATCAGTATATATATGTAGTAAGTTACTATTATGTAGGAAATAATTCCCAGGAATTTGAAAATCTTGTGAAACAAGTAGCAGACTCATTTGAATTTGCTATGGAGGGAGAACCAAAAATTGATCAAACTACAATTTCCGAAAAAGGCTTAAATATTTTATTAATCGGAAGAGATGCCAGACCAAATGAAAGAAGTGTTTGGTGTAGAAGTGATATAAATATTATTCTTCATATAAATTTAGATGATGGAAGCACTGCTCTTATATCCATACCCAGAGATACAAGAGTTAATATATCTGGGCATGGATATAATAAGATAAATGCAGCTTACGCTCTGGGTGGTTCAGAACTTGCCATTGAGACTTTTGAAAATTTTACTGAATTAGAAATTGATTACTATATTTCAACAGATTTTTATGGATTTGAAAGCCTAATAGATAAACTCGGAGGAGTGACAGTAGAAGTAGATAAAAGATTGGTAGATCCATTTTCTGGAGTAGACCTTTATCCAGGAGTTCAAACTTTAAATGGTTCACAAGCATTGGCTTATTCAAGATGTAGAAAAGGACCATGTGGTGGAGATTGGGGCAGGATGGACAGGCAGAGACAGATGTTAATTAGTTTAGCTAAAAAGTTTCAAGTAATAGAGACATGGATTCAACTCCCAGCATTGATTAACATGGTTTTGGAAAACAGACTAATAGAAACAGATATAAAATTAATTGATTTAATAAAATTTTCTCACTTGTTTTTTAAAATTAATACAAAAGAAGTTGAAAATTTCTATATTCCAACAAGCTCTGCAACAATAGATGGTGTTTATTACCTAATTGCAGATGAAGACACCATAAAAGACATATTCTCCAAATATAAGTAGAAAATTACATTTTAACTACTAACGTATAGTTTAATTGGGGTTTCAAATCCAGGGAATTCGCCTTCTTTTGGTTCCTGATCAAATACTGTACCTTTTTTAACACCAGCTTTTCCAGTTTGAACAACTTCAATATTTTTATAACCCATCTCTTCTAATTTCCTGATAGCATCATCTCTTCTCATTCCAACAAAGCTTGGGAAAGGATTTATAGAATCAAAGAGATCATCCATTCTATCTGGCTCATCACCAATACGAAAACTCTGCATCTTTATCAAATCAGGCGGACAGTTTGGTCCAGCTGGTAATCCTGACATTGTGCAAACAGTGACTGGAAATGTGGGATCACTGGGAAAGGTAAAATCTGTTACAGGTATGTCTTTTAAAGCCTCCTGCATAAAAGATTTCCAGATCATTGCTGGATATGTTCCACCCTGAACAAGTAATCCCCTTAATCTTTCCATTCTTATATTCTCTTCAGGATGTCCAACCCATACAGCAGTTGACATGTCAGGTGTATAACCAACAAACCAGGCATCCCAGTGTTCTTGAGTAGTTCCGGTTTTTCCAGCAGCAGGTCTTCCAATATTTGCTCTTACACCAGTACCTCTTTGAATTACCTGTTCTAATATCTTTGTTAGTCTATATGCATTGGCTTCTCTTAATACTCTAATTCCCTCTTCAGGTTCATGTTCATATATAATCTGGTCATTTGGATCTAAGATCTTAGTTATTGGAACTGGCTTTATATATATTCCATTATTTGCTAAAGTTGCAAAAGCTGCAGACATATCAAGGGGAGATACACCCTGTCCACCTAATGCAATAGATGGATAAGGTTCAAGTGTAGTAGTTATTCCCATATCCATAGCAGTACGTGCAACTTCTCCAGGTCCAACATCCATAATTAGTTGTGCATAAACTACATTTACTGATCTTATAATTCCCTCTAAAATTATCATCTTTGTTTCTTCAAATTCTGCTTTTCCATAATTTTCAACTTCCCAATCTGCAGCACCAGGATTCTCCAAAACTATAGGTCCATTTGGAGGATATGCTATATAAGGTGATATTCCATTTTCCAGTGCAGCGGCTAAAACAAATACCTTAAAGGTTGAGCCAGTTTGTCTATTTTTCTGAACAGCTATATTGAACTGACTCTTCTTAAAATCCTCACCACCAACCATGGCTTTTATATAACCAGTTGCAGGCTCAACTGATATTAATGCTGCAGTAGGGTCATCTTCTTCATATAAATGTTCCTTTATAGCTTCCTCAGCCAATTTCTGTAAATTGGGATCAACAGTTGTATAGACTTTTAAGCCTCCATTAAATGTTTTAGTAACACCATACTCTTCTATTAATATTTGTTTTACATAATCAATAAAAAATAGTGCAAAATCTCTTTCACGACGTTTTTGGGAAATAACCAATAGAGGTTTTTTTCTTGTTATTTCTAACTGAGTTTTATTTATGTAATTAAGTTCATACATTTTATTGAGAACACTGTTTCTTCTTTCTAAAGCTTCTCGATAATTTGTATAAGGTGAATATCCCCCTGGATTTCTTGTTACCCCAGCTAAAAAAGCAGCTTCATTTAAATTTAAATCTTTTGCACTTTTCCCAAAATAATTTTTAGCTGCAGTTTCAATACCATATGAGCCTTCCCCATAATAGACAGTGTTTAAAAAAAGCTCTAATATTTCATCTTTTGAGAATCTTTGTTCAAGCTGGTAGGCTAAGTATGCCTCCTTTAACTTATTTAAATAGGTTCTCTCCAGTGATATATATGAACAACCTATATATGATTGTGTGATAGTACTACCACCTTCAACTATTTTTCCTTCAATTATATTCATCAATAAGGCTCTTATAATAGCTTCTATATCAAATCCTGGATGTTCATAAAATCTCTCATCCTCCCTTGCAATTGTTGCATTGATTACATATCGAGAAATTTCATTTAAAGGTACAATTTTTCTATCTTCCTCAGCATGGAGATAAGCTAAAAGCGATCCATCTGAAGCATATATTTCAGTAGTAAGTGGTTGCTCCCGTGGAGTTAATTCATCTATATGTGGAAGATCAGTACTGATTTTACCTATCACATATATTGAGAAAATTAGTGAGAATATAACAAATATTGAAGTAATGAATAAAAAGAACCCCAATATTTTTATAATCTTTGCTCTTTTTTTCCTTATTTTCTTATTTTTATTTCTGGCTATAGACAAATGGTTTCCTCTTGTTATATTTTAAAAATTTTCCAAATATTTTAAAACTATAAATAATATTTTAGATGATAAAGAAAATTTAAGACAATTACAATTTAAAAATTATATCTTATCTAGCAATAATTTTGTAGGGAATTTTATGTCTTAATAATTTCGTAATTTGCTGTCAATGCAAAATAAAAATGTCCTATTTCTTGCAAAAAGAAAGTATTCGCTTTTGGCTTCAATTTTAGTAAAAGAGGACATTTTTACATTAAAATAAGAAGACATTATCATTTTGCTACTACAGAATTAAAAAGAATAATAATATCTATAAAGAAATAGTTAAAGTTTCACTTGCTTTTCAACAGAAATATAGACTTCTTTCGCCACTTCAATTGAAGTTTCAGCTTCTTCTTGAGAAGCAATTGTCTCTAATCCATATAAAACTGTATGTCTGAATCTTCTATAAACATCTACATTATTTACTATTTCTGAGAGCTGTGGGTATAAAACAATCTTCAATCCTCATGGCAACTCACTTCCAGTTAACAGAATATAATTACTCATGATTTCTTGATGAAAAGTTGTATTTTCCCTTTTCATCCTCCGCCATTTTGTTAGATTAAACACTTCTAAGCTCACTTCTCTATTTAGATATCTTTCCATGTCCTGGACCAGAGGTAAAAAATATTTCTTGGATTTTGAGGTGATGATTAGCAGATCAATGTCGCTTCTCTCATCATATTCTCCCGTGGTGTAACTTCCATAAAGAGCTAAGGAAATTAAATTTTCATCCTGGTTTTTGAATTTTTCTTCTATTTTCCAATTTTCTATAACAGCCAAAAAATGAGCCACTTTTAGAAATTTTATGAAAGGTAGATTATTGTTCAAATAGTAATAATGAGCTTTACCCTTTTCCTCTTTGAATAGAATTTTAACTTCTGCCAATGATTTTAGGGCTTGATTTGTTCCTGAAGGACTAATTTTAAGTTCTCTTGATAATTGCTTAACATAAATAGAGGTACTAGGATGTTCCAAAAAATAATTTAAGACTTTCCACAATACTGTTTCTTTAAATAAATTTAACATTTTATCCCCCCCCCTTTTAAAAGTACCATCGTTCTTTTTGAAGTACTATCGTATATTATATAGAACGATCCTAAAATGTCAATAAAAAAATAGGTAATTATAAAACATAGTTGCACTTAGTACATTGAGAATTTGCTGATAGTAAGGTATATTTTGGTCATGAAACAATATCAGAGTTACTATTACGTAAAAATGTTAATTTTTCGAAGAATAAATAAAATATTTAAAAATTTAATAAATATGTGTGTTAAAATGATGTTGTCCAGCAGCGGATAAAACGAAGATTAAAAATTTTCTCAAATTGTCTTCAGTAACATCTTTTATCCGCATACCGCTATAAAGAAAAAAAAATTTGCTACTGAAGTGCCAAGTGTTTCAATTGAAAATTTATCAAAATGAAATTATGATGGAAGATAATTAATATTTATTATAAGAGGGAGGTTATCAAAATGCCAAAGACTAAAGCAGGAAAATGGTCAGTTGGATTGATTATCGCTTTCCTTTTGTTATTCGCGACGTCTCAACTTCTTCCCGCTGCTTTCGGTCAAAGGGGTCCCGTATTAGATCTGGTGTTTGTTGTCGCGGTTATTACTGCGGGAATTTCAGGCGTGGCTGCTTTTTTTACCGGGTTAATTAGCATTATTAAGAGCAAGGAGCGGTCTTTTCTTGTTTTCATAGCCACCGCAATAGGCCTTTTCGTTCTGATTTTCGTGCTTGGTGAATTTCTAGTTACACATTAGAAACCCGTAAGTCAACTGAAGATGAGGACCGGGAAGTAGTAATCAAAAAGAAACTCTCTCTTTTTGATGTATAGAAATATGCTAAATTTAATTACATCATGGTGTGACTATTCTAACATTACCAGACACAGCTTTGCCGATGTGTTCAGAATCCCTTTCTACATTTATAGTGTGAATCCCCAAACGTTGTTCTGCTACTTTTAAGATTGCTCCTAACATTTCAACATAAGACATCTTTGCAAATTTTGCCATTTTTGCAAAGTGTCCATCCCAGCACCATCCTGGATTCGGATTTACCTCAAGAAGTCGAGGATTGCCTTTAGCATCCAACCTCCAATCAAACCTGCAGTAATCCCTGCCCTCTAACCTCTCAAATAGCTTCAAACACCATTCTATAATAATTTTCTTCGTATCCTCAGTAAGTTCTGCTGGAATGGATTTGATATTCCAATAAGGCGACTCCGGAAGCCACTTGGCCTCGTACCCACAGATTCTGGGAAGTCCATCTGGAAGCATTGAATAATCCTCCTCAATAATAGGCAAAACTTTGTAAGATTCAGGAGGATTTCCTAATATTCCTACACTTAGGTCTTTCCCAGTAAGAAATTCTTCTACAAGAATTGATTTATCATACCCAAATTTCTCTCTGATTTCTAAAATAGCATTAGCAAGTTCTTCTATGTTGTTTGAGACACTTCTTTGGGTTATCCCAAAGCTGGAATCACCGAAGTTGGGTTTAACAATAACAGGAAAGGCAAAAGAGAGCTCAAAAGCTATATCTTCTGCTTTTATAAAAAAGGCTTCAGGCACAGGAATTTTCATCTCTTTTGCAATTCCACGCACAAGTGATTTATCATAACAGAAAGCCAGACATTGAGGACCGGAACCGGTATAGGGGAGATTGAGCATTTCAAGCAAACCTGGTATGTGAAGCTCTTTTCTGGCATCATTGTAATGCCCCTCATCACACAAGTTAAAAATAATGTCAATTTTCCCCTTCAATTTTATCAAATCCTGGATTAGAGTATCATGATTATCAAGATACTGAAAATTGTAGGCCTCCAGTTCCCTTAATGCTGATTTTAACTGGTCTATAGTGTAAAAATCGTCATCATCAAAGATTGAGAAAGGCTTAAATGGATCTGGCTTGGTCGGATCTCCTAAGACTACTACAACATTCTTTACCTCTTCCTTTAGTCTCTTTTTAATAGGTGTCCATTCTTTTCTTACAACAGCAGTGAAAATCAAGTGCCTTTCCATCATGCCTAAATCCTGATTTCGTTGGGAATCTGCTGAAAATTCGCCATGAAAATTAATATCACTGAACCCAGCTGTTTTTAAAGGTTGAGGAAGGGATTCCTTTGAGTAAAGTCTTTCTGCGTAGAATTGATCTGCTATCACTCCTTTTTCCACATGAGTAATAACCTCCCTTGATATCAGACGCTGCTCATCATGAGAAAGGCTTCGTTCTCTACAAACAAAAAGCTTCTTGTCTATCCATTCCCAAGAGCGCGGTTGAAAACTTTCTTTTAAATATCCGCCATCAGCCACATCAATGAGAAGCATTCCCCAGGGTTTTAAAACTCTAAACACTTCCTTCAATACTCTTAGGTCATCCTCCATGGTCTCAAAATACCCAAAGCTATTCCCCAATATCATAACAACATCAAAGGTATCAGGTGGGTATGGGAGTTTTCGGGCATCACCCTCTCTGAATCGAATATCTAAACCTTCTTTTTCTGCCCGGGCTTTAGCCTTTTGAATTAAATAATGAGAACGATCCAATCCTTCAATACATTTAAACCCTCTTCTTACCAATTCCAGAGAATGCCTCCCTTGTCCACAACACAAATCCAAAATTTTATCTTCTTGAGAGAGTTTTAGAGTTGCCGAGAATAAATCAACTTCTTGACTTGTTATGTTTTTGTCTTCCACTACATCCCCATCTGTTTTCAGATATAAGGAACTAAAAATATACTTCCACCAATTCGGAGGAACATACTCCTCAAGATTTGACACAGGACCTAATACTCTTAGTTTTTTTCTCTTGCAACTACGCAAGTGTTTATTCTTGGATGTGTTTACATCCATAGTTTTTCTCCTCTTTAACTTAAAATAACTTTCTTTTTTGTTTCCATGAATGATGATTTTTTAGTCAATCCAAACTCTTTTTGCTTTATTCGTTCCTCTTGTTAGTAAGTATTTATAGCACAATTAAATCTTATAGTCAAGAGAAAGAAATATACTTTGAACAGGTGAAAATACAGTATATAAAATATAATTAATAATGACATTATATAAATGCTTAAATTAAAACATTTTTTAAAATAGCAAGGGGTAAACTTTCTTTCAATATTTGCGAAGGAGTCTATCTTTTTTTGATCTTTTCTTAAAGTTTTCTTTCTATTTTTTGTCTTTTCGCAATTATTTCTAAATTTGTTGATTTTTTTTAAATTTTCTGTTATGTTAATAAAGTTTACTTTTAGGTTAATTTTTTAGTAAAATAAGTAAAATATTTAAAATTTTAATAAATATTTTTGAATTTTATAATAGAGTTAAAATCCATTCTAAGAAAAGTTAATAATAATCAAAGTATAATAAATTAATTTTTAGATTCATTAATTTTAGAGTCTAAGGAGTAAGTATTAAATGTAAAAAGTGGAGGTAAAAGTTAATATGGAATCGCATATAGAATCGCATATATATGCAACATCTAAAATAGAATCGTATATATATGCAACATCTAAAATAACAATTTGTTTATTGTTACAATTTCTTATCCTTCTTTTTTGTCTAACCTTAACCCTCAGTTTAACCCAAAATAAAAACTCTTCATTTTCAAGTCAAATTATCCCCGATGAAATCTCCAGTTCAAAATATGATAATTTATTGTCTGTTGATAATTATAAAAATGTATCTATTAATAACTATCAAATATATAAAGAGGTAGACAGAATTGAGGGAAAAAATCACAATTTATATATAGAAGAATACAATTACTATGTTGCAAATAATAATCTATATTCAGAAATACATAATATAGACAATGTAGAATTTAAAGAAGCACTAGCTTATAAGGAAAAAAGTAACTCTATAAATAAAGGAAGAATTGCAGACAATGGAGTAGAAAATAGCTCAAATCTAAGAACTGCTCGAGCAAGCTGGTATGGACCAAGATTCTATGGTAAAAGAACAGCTAATGGTGAGCTTTTTACTAAAAGTATTGTTTCATTTGCTCACAAAACCCTCCCATTTGAGACGGAAGTTAAGTTCTATTACAATGGTAAAACAGTTATTGCGCATTGCAATGATAGAGGTCCATATAAAAATAGAGCAGAGTTTGATCTTTCATATAAAACAGCAAAGATATTGGGATTTAGTGGTGTTAAAACTATAGAATATGAAATATTAGATGACTCAAATGATCAAAATAGAACATCTTTTGCCAATTTATAATTATCCAAAATAAGAAATTTTACGATTTCTGTTTAAAAAAAATGTTGTATAACCCTTTATTGGAAGAGATGGTATAATCTTTTATTATGAAAGCCAAAACACTTATCATTTTATTAGATGGGGTATCAAGTAAAGACTTTTTTAAACTCTATAATTCAGGTGAATTACCAAATATAAAATCATTTTTTGATGGTGGCTTTGTAATAAAAAATTTAGTATCAACATTTCCTACAGAATCACAAACATGTTATCCTCTTATATTTTATGGCATAAAACTTTCAGAGACAGAAGAAATTGCCCAGATGTGGTATGACAGAATAAAACGGCAATTCATATATTTATGGGATTTCTTTCCAATTTTTCGCTTACATATGAAAAAAGAAAAGCATAAAAGTGTTTTTAAAGGTTATGGGAAAGCTCTTACAGTTGGGCTAAAAGAGACAAAAGATGCTGGAGCTTATATACCTCCATTTCATGTAATATGCGGTCTATCTTTATCAAAATTAGGAATTTTAGTTGATACAGTAGTTATTAAGAACACACCATATCTCTTTAATCGTTACGACAGTATAATATTTTCAATTTTTTCCTGTGATCACTTACTACATAGTTATGGATTTAAAGGTCTTTTAACATCACTAAAAAATCTTGATAAAAATTTAGGTTATATAATCAACAACAAAAAATTAAAAGATAAACTAAATATATTTATTTTCTCAGACCATGGTAACTCTGTATTAAAGGGTAAATTTGAAATACAAAAAGTCTTAAAAGAAAATGGATATCATCTTACAAGATATTTGAATGAAAAAAAGGATGTAGCGTTAGTAAGTAACTTATTAAATTATGCATTTTTATATACAAAGGATAATCCAGAGAATATCTTAAAAATATTTAGCACATATCACCAAATAGGAGTTGTTGCATATAAAAATAAAAAAGATAATTCAGTAATTATTTCAAATACTAACGGAAGAGCAAAAATATTTAAAGATAATGAAAAAATTTGCTATTTATGTGAAGAGGGTGATCCCTTAGAATATAAAAACTACTTTAAAGAAGAAAATTTCACTGATATAAAATTAACGAAAGATGAGTGGATTGAAAAAACTTTAGACAGTAGATTTCCTTATGCAGTAGTAAGATTATATGAAGTATTTGAAAATAAGAACTGTGGTGATATTGCAATAAGCTTTGATAATGGCTATTGTCCTAATTTTTCATTCACATTTAACGGAAGATTAAAATTCACATCAAAATGGCCAACATTTTATTATAACCACGGAGGTTTAGAAAGAGATCAGATTTTAAGCTTTCTTATTGCAAATGGAGAACATGTAAAAAGCAAGAAATTAAAATTTGCAAAATTAGAAGACTTATACTCTATTTTTAAAAACTATTTCGAGGATATTAAATAGGACAAAATTTCATCAAGAGCATATAAAAGCAGTACATATAAA
>JAHJRV010000052.1 GCA_018830725.1 Actinomycetota bacterium
AGAAATTGTGGAAGTGTAACTATTATCAGCTCATCTGAAGAATTAATACCAGCTTTTGTAGAATTTAAGTTTAAGTTATTAGGTAGATCTAAAAATATATATTCATATGAACTTCTTAATATATCTATTATTTGTTTAATATCATCTTCTTGAAATTCTTCTACTTTTTTAAAATCATTTGGAGAAAAAATAGCTGATATCTCATTATTAGTATTTTCAACCACATTTTTAACGGAGATATCACTTAATTCATTCAAAATTGAACTTAAATCACCCAAATCTTTAACTGGCTCAGTTTGAATAAAAACAGTTCTTATGTCACCATTTCCCAAATTAAGATCAACTAAAACAACCTTACTGTTATATTCTTTCTTTAAACAAAGTACTGCAAGATGACTTGCAATAAATGTAGTTCCCACTCCGCCCTTCGAACCTATTAAACCCACTACTTTACCTCTAACTTCCTCATTAACAATATTATATTCATCTAAATTTATTGACTCATATGTAAGATAATTTCTTTCTTCTTCCCTTCCTACTTCTTCCTCTATCTCTACTTTATTTATTTCTTCCTGTTTTTTGATAGAATTCTTTTTAATTAATTCATTTTTATTATTTGGTAAAAAAATCTTTTCAAAACCATTTGTAAGAGTATTTATTTCTGAAGGTAAACAATTATTTTTTTTCATAATAATTTTTGAAATTTGTTAGAAATCTTTAGTAAAACATTAATTTCCATAAAACTCTGATTCATCATTATTGGAAGGACATAAAGAAAAAAATAATCTTCCATTTGCCATTGCACGGGCTATTTCAATAACCTCCTCTGATTGAATTAATAGGGTTATCCACCTTTCAGAATTAGAAATATTTGCATCTAAAAAATCAAGATCTAAGCTACCTTCTTTCTCACCTTTCTTTTCTCTCAACTCATTATCCGTTAAAAAACCACTTTTAACTGACAGAACAGTTCTTGCTGGAGCAATTAATCTAGTATTAGACAGTGTGTTTTCATATGTATCAGTATCTACATGAAAATTGGCTATCACATCAACTTTATCTCCGGGTTTTATTGTAGGTGGGATCATACTTTGGCTATCGAGTGGAAGAGTTATTACTCTTTTATCAGCTGGAATATTTTCAGGTAAAGACATTAAATCCTCAGTATTTTTACAGATCTTTGAACTCAAGATCTGTTCACCTTCATAAAGAGGATACTTTGTAATACTTCCTAAAACTAAATTTTTATCCAATACTGCATTATTTAACAGATATCTTCTTGGCATTTCAATTAGCATTATCATCTCTTCACTAATTAGAGTGTGTGATGGAATCTCTTCTTTCATAATACACACCTGTAAGAAATCACCTTCTTTTAGAATCTCTCCTTTTAAATATGAAATATATCTAAAAATGAAAAATCCAAAGATTATCGAAATTAATGAGAAAATTACTAAATAAAAATTTGAACTTCTTGGTCTTCTTAATTTCTTTAATTTTTTGTTTTCGATTTTATCACTCATAAAATTTGAATTACCTTTCATCTTCAGCTTTTATTAGGAGACCTTCCCATCTCATAAGTTAAATAATCTAAATACATTAATTATGGTAATACATTAATATAATTGTTTATTTGTGTAATTATGCTTATGTACATATTAGCACAATTCTATCCTAAAGTAAAGTATTGAAATATATATTTTCAAAATAAAAAAGTCTGAGAAAAAAAATATCAATTTTCCTCAGACTTTATTTTAATGATATTATTTAACTTCTAAAATATCTTACAAAAGTTCAAAGCATGCTGTGAAGAATCTAAGCTGTGCTGGTTCATAAACCATTCTTAGTCCTTTTAACTTATCTCTGTAACTATAAACCTCAACAACAGATTCAGCAACTACATTCATATGAAGATTTGTATATACTCTACGAGGTATAGTTAATCTAACAAGCTCAAGTTTGGGATACTTATGATCCCCCGTCTTTCTATCCCTTCCCGCAGAAACAATTCCCCTTTCCATACTCCTTACACCTGAATCCACATAGATTTCAGCAGCAAGTCTTTGAGCAGGAAATTCATATTGAGAAATATGTGAAAGAAACCTTTTAGCATCAAGATATACTGCATGTCCACCAATTGGTGTAACAATAGGTACACCAGAATCTTTTATTTTATTTCCCAAATATTCAACTTGTCTAACCCTTGCAGCTATATAATCATCATCAACCGACTCATATATTCCCCTTGCAACAGCTTCTAAATCTCTTCCAGCCAAACCCCCATAAGTAGGAAATCCCTCAAATACTGGAAGAAGAGTCATTCCTTTTACAAATAAGTCATAATCATTTAATGCTAAAAAACCACCAATATTAACCAATCCATCTTTCTTTGAACTCATTGTACAACCATCACCAAGACTCATCATCTCTTTTAATATCTCTTTTATACTTTTATCATGGTAGCCTTTCTCTCTCTGCTGAATAAAATATGCATTTTCCACACATCTTGTTGCATCATAAAAAATGCTAATTCCATACTTATGACATAATTCACTCACCTTCTCTGCATTTTCCATAGAAAAGGGCTGACCCCCAGCCATATTCACATTCATCTCGAAACTAACATAAGGAATTCTCTCAGCTCCAACTCTATCAATTAAATTTTGCAACTTTTTTAAGTCAATATTTCCTTTAAACGGGTGCTTAGACTGTGTATCATGGGCTTCATCTATAATAACATCCACAAAGATTCCACCTGCTCTCTCCTGATGTTCTCTAGTAGTAGTAAAATACATATTCCCTGGAACAAAATCACCTTGTTTTATAGTTATTTGAGAAATTATATGTTCAGCACCTCTTCCCTGATGAGTAGGTAGAACATATTTGTAACCATATATCTCCTGAACTGCTTTTTCAAGATTATAAAAATTCCTGCTCCCAGAATAAGCTTCATCCCCCAACATCATACCTGCCCACTGATTGTCACTCATAGCTGAAGTTCCACTATCTGTTAATAGATCTATAAATACATCCTTTGATTTTAACAAGAAAGTATTATATCCCGCTTCTTTAATAGCTTCCTTTCTGTACTCTTTTGTTGTAACTTTAATGGGCTCTACAACTTTTATCCTCCATGGCTCAGCAATAGTTCTTTCTTTTTCCAAAAAACACCTCCATTTTTGTTAATAAAAATAATATTTTTAAAAACACTATCTATTTTATTTATAAATGACTAAAACTACCAGGTATCTCCTTATGTGGTAATATAGGTGTGTGTTCCAGCTTAATTATCACTTCATTATCTATACTTATTTCCACTATACAAGCATCATAAAATTTCATTGCTTCCTCATAATCCATCTTATAGTCTGTTATCCAACCAATCAAAAAAGCCGTTTTATCTTCAGGATTTATAGTTTTATTCTCAATTTTTTTTCCTGCAGAAGTATATAATCCATCAATATTAAAGAGTACATTACCTTTGTGTTTTTTAGCTTCAGAATCTACTTTGAAATTAATTATGGTTTCATATGTTGGAGGAGAAGTGTTTTTGAGTTGTTTTTTTATTTCCTTATCAATTTCTTCTTCTTCGGGAATTTTATCAAAATCATACCAATCTGGAAAAACCCATTTAACTTTTATACTATGTTCTCCCTCAGACCAATAATCAGGAGAAAATTCATAAAACCAGTATGAACTCCATATAGTTTGCATTTCCTTAAACTTTTCAGGAATCTCTTCTTTAAATTGCTTTGGTAAAGTCTCTGGTAACTCTCTTTCTGGTCCCCTCTCTCTATAAAAATATTCTTGCCATAGATTTCCAGGTTTTAAAAGGTCAATTGGAGAAACATTATTAACAAGTGAAATATATCCTGTAGTTGCTACAACCCCAGCTATAAATCCAAATGCTAAAAGTAAAAATATCCCAACTGTTATTAAACAACCTTGTAAAAATTTTGATCTTCCTTTTGATTCATTTGTACTTTGATTACTAACCATCACTCCTCCTTGATTATAATAAGGTTCTTAAAAGATTTATAATTAAACAGTTTTTATTAATAATAACTTTAAACAATGAAAATTTTCTAAAAATATAGCACAGTCCCAATAAAACTGGTTTTAGTTTTTACTTTTTAATATCAGTTTTATTTTAATAATGCTCTTTAAGAAATTTGTATATTGTTTCAATTTTTTAATTATGGTCGGGATGCGGGGATTTGAACCCCGGACCTCAGCGTCCCGAACGCTGCGCGCTAAACCAAGCTGCGCTACATCCCGACTATTAATAAAAATAGCTCTTCTCCAAAAAATATAATTAATATTATTTATTTTAAATTATTTTTTAAAAATCTAAACTCTTCACTAAAAAAGTGTAGTTATCTACAGCTGTATTCCCCTCCCCTTGTGGGAGGGGATTTTAGGGGAGGGGGAAATATTTAAATTATCAAATTTACACCCTCTCCCTATCCCTCTCCCATTAAGGGAGAGGGAAGTGATTCTACCTTTAAGGAACACCTGCTACTAAATTTTAAGAAGTACCATAAAATTAAATTCTTTTAATCTTTATAACAAAACAGTGATATCTAAAATTTAATACTCTATTAATTCTATAATAATATATTTATGATAAAATAAGAAAGTCAAATTTAAAAAATAAAATATTAAATTTAAAATAAAAGGTAAGTTCAAATAATAAATTTTTAAGAGATTCTTTGGAGTATAATTTTGAAAAACATTCCTAAACTAAAACTTGTCCCAATCATTATATTTTTAGTAATTGTACAGATTGCTTTTATTACCCTATTTTATGATACACAAAATGTTGGAAAAGGTCTTGAATTTGTAAGATTTCCCAAGAGGGAATCAGAAGAACTTGTTTCTTTAGAAAAAGTTGAAATGACAGTGGAAGAGATAGAACCATCTACTGAGGGATCTGAAGAAACCACAGAAGGGAAATATGTTGAGGAAATAAAAAAAATAGTTTCAGAGCCAGCTCAACCAGTTATTGAAACTGAGAAGTTAGAAATCCCTGCCACACAGAGAAAAATATTAGAAAATGCTAAACAACAATGTGAGGAATTTATTGAAAATAAGTTTGAATACTATAATGAAGGATATCCTCCAGAAAATGAGGGAATTGCCACAGATATTGTAGCAAGAGCATTAAAAGCAGCGGGATATGATATAAGAGAACTCATATATGAAGATATGCTTATCGCTAAAAGTGATTATCCTTTTGATAGATATCAAAACAAGATTATTGATAAGAATATAGACTTCAGAAGAATTCCTCATCAAGAAGCCTTTTTTAAAAAATTTGGGAAAACTTTAACAACTGAAATTGATCCAACAAATAGTGAAATTATGAATCAGTGGATGCCAGGAGATATCGTGTTTTTTGAATTAGAAATTGGAGATGAATTGTCTGATACAGTAGGTATAATATCTGACAAACTAACAGAAAATGGAATTCCTTATGTAATAACCAGTGCTGACCCACCCGGATATGTATCAGAGCTTAATTGGTTAACTGAAAAAACCATCTCTGGTCACTATCGCTACCCACAATAAATACTCATGCTCACTCTTTTGCTTCTAGGGTTTGAGTTTATAAGATTACCGAAAAAAGAAAGGAGGGATCTTTCTACTTTAGAAAGTATTGAAGCAACAGAAGAGAGATCAGAACCATCTGTTGAGAAGCTGGAGATTCCACCAGAGCAGAGGAAAGTATTAGAAAATGCTAAAGCTCAATGTGAGAAATTTATTAAAATTATAGTATATTCATGCTATAAGTTGAGATTTTTTTTGCAGATTAATGCAAGCTCCTTAGGTCTTACCTCAAATACTAAATAAGCATCTAAATTTGCAAGCATTGGTAGGTAATAATTGAAGTCTATCTCACCTTCACCAATAGGTAGGTGTTCATCTCTATCCCCGTGATTGTCATGAAGATGACAACACTTTATTTTATTTAAATACTTCATAAAAAATTCATCTTGTTTTTGGTGAGATTTGTACTTCAAATTATTATGACCTAAATCCCATGTTAAAAAAAGATTTTCATTTTCTAAAAAGGTTTGAATAATCTCTTTGGTCTCAGGTTCACCAAAATTTCCAACATTTTCTAATGATAAATCTATTTTCCCTTTTGAATAATTCAAAAGTATATTTAAGCTTTCACTTAAGTTGCTCATAAACTGGTCAGGAAAGAGTTTATTAATATAAACCATTTCTCCATTAGAACTTATTGGTATACCAAATCCTAAGTGAAATGTTATTACCTTTGCCCCAATATCATAACCAAAATTAATTACTCTTTTTAAAATCTTTATTGAGTTCTTTCTTACATCATCAATAAAAGAAAATAAAGAGGTTTCTTCTGGAGCATGTAGTAGAATTGTAATACCTTTTTCTCTGGAATATTTTGCAATTTTTTCCCTTTCCCTATTTTTGTATTTTTCAGGATAAAAAGTGGGGATACTAAGATTAAGTTCAACTGCTTTAAAATTATTTTGAAAAGCAAAATCAATAGCTGAAAAGATATCTTTAACATTAAAAGTCGCCTGATAACCTATCTTTTGTTTGATTTTATTAATTATTTCTTTTGATAAATTTATCTCAGCCATTACAACTCCTGAACATAAATCTTTTTTTCTCCTTTAATTTATTGATGATGTAATAAATATCAAATATAAATTTGAATAGTTTTAATCATAATTTTTACTTTTTATCTTAAAATATGACTGACTCAATGAACTGTATTTAAAAATTTAGATGCTATTAAGCATTATTTATTTTTTTTCCTCTTTTAACTTTGTATACCTCAATTGATTATATTCAGATATCACTTTCTCTAAATCTTTTAGTTTCCTCTTTAATTCATAACTTAAATCTGGATCTTTAAGAAGATCTTTTATCTTCTTAGAATCAAAAGAGAGCACTTTATGTAACAAGTCTTCATCTTCTAACAGTTTTTTCACTTCATCTTCTTCATATCCCTTTTTCTTAACTTTGGAAACTGTTACAGAGTATTCTTCACCAAATACTCTACTAAAGCCTTTATCTTCACAATATCTTATAATAGCATCCCCAATCTCATTTGCCTTAACATTAAGTTCTTTTATTTTTTCCTTAGTTTGAACATAATCTTTAATAGCTTTAGGTATATCAGTCTCCCCAAGAATCATTTGAGGAGTTTTTTCAATCTCATATTTATGAGCAAAGTTTGGACAATATTGTGGAAAATCACAAAAAGAACAAAGTGGACTTTCTTTTGCTTCAAATTTTCTTTTCTCTA
>JAHJRV010000053.1 GCA_018830725.1 Actinomycetota bacterium
ACCAACTGACGGACTTCACTTTTTTTAATTTTATTATATTTAATTTTACTTTCAAATTCTTCTGGTGGCATATAGCCAAGTGAAGAATGTAATCTTTTTTTGTTATAAACTTCTTCAATAAAATAGGGTATTCTTTTAATAACATCTCTGTATGTTTCATAGTTAAACATATAAACTTCTTCAATCTTAAGTGACCTAAAAAAAGATTCTATTATGCTATTATCATAAGGACTTGCCTTATCTGACATTGATATTTTGATATGATTTTTATTTAATATATTTACATATCTATTTGAGCAATACTGAATACCTTGATCTGAATGATGAATCAGATCTGACACGTCTCTTTTTACTATAGCATCCTTTAATGCTTCTATTGTAAGATCAGCTGATAGGGTTTTACCTAAACCATATCCTACTATTTTTCTTGAATATGCATCTATTATTGCTGCTAGATATACGAATGATGTTAATATCCTTATATAGGTTATATCAGCATGCCATATCTCATTTATGCGTTGTGGTATTATATTTTTTATCAGATTTTTATATTTTTTGTAGCTATGAGCTGAATTAGTGGTTCTTTTAAATGATTTTTTAATTTTACATAGTATATTATTATCCTTCATTATCCTGTGTACCTTCTTATGATTTATTATTAATCCCCTTCTCTTTAAGGCTGCTGCTACTCTCCTATAGCCATAATAAGGAAATTCTAGAGCTATATCATTGATAATATCCTCAAGTTCCACATCTTCTGGCTTCCTCTTTTTTGGTTTGTAGTAGTAAGCTGGTCTAGATATTCCCACTAGTCTGCACCCTTTTTTAACTGATCCCAGGTCCTGGAGGTTATTATGGATAAATCTTCTTTTTTTTTCTTACTATTTAGATCTCTAACTTTCTTTAACATTCTGTTTTCCATAGTTAGCTCACCAACAAGTCTTTCCAGCTCTCTTACCTTAAGCTCTAACCTTGCAATATCAGTACTATTAACATTTTCAAAGAACTTTCCTTCTTTGTAGTCTTTCTTCCATTTAGATATCACTACTGGAGATATAGAATATTCTCTTGAAATCTCTGCCCCAGTAGCTTGCCCCGAAACTACAGTTTCTACTATCTCTCTTTTAAACTCTTTACTAAAACTTCTTCTTTTTTTCATGATGAGACCTCCTATCCAATCATTCCTTTTTTGTCTCATCAGCTATTCTAACTTAATTAATTTTAGTATACAATGTGTCTAGTGATAGGGGTTCAGTCCATAATTTATATATAGCAATTTGATCTTAACTGTAAAAAATTGTAACTTAAGAATAAAATATTGCGTCTTAAATAAAAGTGAAATTGATCTGTTTATAAATATATCACTAAAAATTGAATTATAATTAGAAATATTTTCTAATTTTAAAAATTAACTTTAGTTACCAACAATATACTAAAAGTTATTATATATATAAAAATAAAAATTTTTTAAGGAAAGGGGATTATATTAAATGGTAGATATTATAAAAATTGTCACAGATAGTACAGCAGATTTGCCATCTGAGATATGTAAAAAGTTTGATATAGGTGTTGTTCCATACTATTTAAACTATAAAGGGAAATCTTATAAAGATAGATTGGATATGAAAATTAATGAGTACTATGAAAGATTAAGGAAAATGGAAATACCTACTACTTCCATTCCATCTATTGGTGATGTATTACAAATCTATAATAAAGTTGCAAAAAAAGGTGTAAAAATAATCTCATTACATATCTCCTCAAAACTTAGTGGTCTTCTTAATGTAGCCAATAATGCAAGAAATACACTTAAAAGTATGGATATTCATATATTTGACTCACTCACGTTCAGCGGTGGTTTAGGGCTTCAAGTTATTGCAGCAGCAAAAATGGCTAAAGAGGGTAAATCGATAAAAAAGATTTTAGAAAGATTAAAGGTAATTAGAAATAAAATGGAAACTTTTGCAATATTGGATACTTTAGAATATTTAAAAAGAGGTGGTAGGATAGGATCAGTAGAAGGATTTTTTGGTTCTATTTTAAACATAAAACCAATATTAAAAGTTATTGATGGTGAACTTAAACCATTTTCTAAAACAAGATCGATATCTAAGGCTATGGATAAGGTATTAGAAAATATTAAAGGGAAAATTAAAGAAAATACACAAATTGAAGCTGCTATAATGCATGCAAATACAATAAAAAGGGCAGATGAACTTAAAAGAAAAGTGTTAGAAAAATTTAATTGTAGAGAAATTGTTACACTATTAGTAGGTCCTGCTATTGCAACACATGGTGGACCTGGAGCTGTTGGGATCTCTTATTTTCCTGTTAATGAAGAAGATGAAGAGGTGAAGTAGTAGTAAGGAAAAAATAAATATTTAAAATTTCATTAAAAAATTTTTCTATTTAAAAGACAAAAATTTATTTTATATTTAAATTAAAAAATTACTTAAGATTTTTAAGGAATTGTTTTATTATTTGTTTTAAGTTTGGAGTACCAACATCTTTTAATTCATATTTAACTCTTACTGCTGGTTTATTGATCTTTATAAGTTTTAATAGATTTATTGGAGTACCAACAACAACTACCTCACATGGTGAATTAATAATA
>JAHJRV010000054.1 GCA_018830725.1 Actinomycetota bacterium
GTTTCTCTTTTCATTTTAGTTATAAGTCTTTTGTTCATCTCAGTTCTTATTTCACTTATTACCATCACGACCAAGAAAGCAACAGTAGCAAAAAGTATTGAAATAGTTATATTATTCATCAAAAGACCTTCCTTGTAATAAACTTAGAATTTGCATCAAGTTTCTTTTCTACCTCTACAATTTTGACTATTTTCCTTTTCTCTTCAGCTCCACCTTTGAGTTGAACAATTATATCTATTGCTCTGTAAATCAGTTCGCTCATAGTAACTGTCGGAATGTTTGCTCCAATAGTTGCATAAGTTCTTAATCTATTTAATGCATCAATTGGACTACTTGCATGTATAGTGCAAATTGAGCCAGGATGTCCGGTATTTAAAGTGTTTATTAGTGTAAATGCGGCTTGTGGGTCTCTTACCTCGCCTAACACTATTCTTTTTGGCGTAAATCTAAGTGCATTTTTTAAAAGTCTTTCCTGTGTAATATTTTCTATGCTCCCTCTATCTGATTCTCTTACCCTTAGATAATCAACATTTTTTCTTTTAAGTTTTAGCTCTGGGGTGTCCTCTATAATAGATAACCTCTCTTTTTCAGGGACTTCTTTTAAAATTGCGTTAGCAAGGGTGGTTTTTCCAGTTTCAGTTCCGCCAGATATTAGTACATTTTTTCTATCTCTTATACTATTTATTAAGTAATTCATCTCATCTTTTGTCATCATCTCTCGTTCATATAATCCCTCTAAACTTACATCAAGCAAATTCAAATTCCTGATAGTTATTGCAAGCTTGTCTGCAACAGTTGGAAGTGTAATATTTACTCTTGATCCGTTATACAATATTAAATCGCACATAGGATGTGAGACTGAAACTGTCTTGTTTTTTTGGGCAAGGATCTTGTCTTTTATTTTTTCAACCTCTTCAATACTTTTAAAACTTTGATATTCATAAATACTTCCATCCATTGTGTCATATACTACTTCAGTATCTCGCACAAAAATATTAATAACATCTTCTCTATTTATTAGATCCTCTAGAATACCTAGACCAAAAATTTCTTCAAAGATTACCTTTTTTAAATAAGATTTTTCTTTTTCATCTACCAAAAGTTTATTTCTGCTTAGATACTCTATTAATTTTTCTTCTAAAAGATTTTCAATCTCTTCTTTTGTAAGAATAGAACTAGAAAATTTTTGATCATCAGCAATCTCACTTCTTATCACATCCACCATATTATCTATATTTTTATCTCTGATATTTCCATTAAAATCTATTGATTTTTTATTAAAATATTCTTTCAATTTCATTTTTTCTTCTTTATTTTAATTATTTTAAATAATCCCCTTTCTTTCTTAGGCTTTTTTGCCTCTGGAAAGAGTTTTTTAAATATTTTTTCACAACCCTTCAAGACACTACTTTTAGGTATGGAGCTTGCTAATCTATTAATCTTAGCTCTGTATGTATTGTCGTATTTGATCTTTTCAAAAACCTCATAGCCCAAAACATCTTTAATTTGAGATTTATTTATATTGTCAAATACATCATATTTATTTAAAACAATTTTTATCTTATCGGATAAATCAACATCTGCTCTTTCTTTAATTAAACTTAAATTAGTGTTTAAGTTTGAGATACAAGAAACATCAGGTTCTAAAATGAATAAAATATAATCGCTTTCATTTAAAAGTTGAATGCTTAAAACTTCCATATAAGGACCGTGATCTAAAATTATTAGGTCATAAAGCATTTTTGCATTATAAAGTACTTCATTTAATTTACCTATATCCCCTATCTCCTCACCTATTACAGCATCTGGAGGGCCCAAAAGTACATCAAAATATTCATCTTTAATCTTATGAACACAATAAGGAAGCCTCTTAGGATTCATAATGGCAGTAAAAACATTTTTGTTTGAATCTAAATTTAGAATTGAGGAAAGAGAACCAGGATTCTTATTTAACTCCCACAGGAGCGTCTTTGTCTTATATCTACCTGATATTTTTGCAAGATTAAGTGCAATAGATGTTTTTCCTGTTCCACCCTTAAATGAACATACTGATATTATTTTCATTTTTCACCTTTTTCAAATACAATTTTGAATCCTTTCAATTCTTCAAGCATTGCAAGTTCCTTTGCAGTATCTCTATCTACTTCTATCAAAATTGTAATTACA
>JAHJRV010000055.1 GCA_018830725.1 Actinomycetota bacterium
AATTATTAAATATATGAGATAATTAAAAAATAAAAAGTAAATAATAAATAGAAAGGAGGATGGCTCTTATTACCCATCTTAGCAAAGGGGTTTTAGAGTCATATTTTTAAATGAAAATTATTAGTCCTGAAAATATTAGAAATGTTAGTATTGTTGGTCATAGTGGAACTGGAAAAACATCGCTAGTAGAATCAATTTTATTTGATTGTGATGAAATAAATAGAAGAGGTAGTGTTGAAAAGGGAACTACTACAACAGACTTTGAACCTGAGGAGATTAAGAGAACTATAAGTATAGATAATTCCATTGCTCCATGTAATTTGAAAGATCACAAGATCAATATTTTAGATACACCTGGATATTTAGACTTTGTGGGAGAGCTTCTAAACTCACTTAGAGTATGTGATGGAGTTGTCCTTCTATGTGATTCTATTGTTGGTGTTGAGGTTGGAACTGAAAAAATCTGGACATACTGTGAAAATTTAGAAATTCCCATAATTATTACCATTAACAAAATAGATAGAGAAAGTACTGATTTTTATAAAGTTTTGGATCAATTAAGAAATATCTATGGATCACAGGTAGTTGCACTAAATCTACCAATAGGAAAAGAAGATGATTTTAAAGGATGGGTAAATTTATTAGAACAAAAAGCATTCATATACGAATCTGAGAAAAAAATTAAAGATACAGAAATTCCTGAGGAAATGATAGAAAAGGTAAAAAGTCTTAGAGAGAATTTAATTGAAACAATTGTAGAGACTAATGATGAGATGCTTATGAAATATCTTGATGGTGAAGAACTTTCTCAAGATGAACTTAAAGAAGCATTGGGAAGTGCTGTAAAAAATAGAAAAATATTTCCTGTTACTTGTAGTTCAGGATTAAAAAACATAGGCACAGAACCAATATTAGACATGATAATTGATCTTCTCCCCTCACCTTTAGAAGTTGCAAAAATATCAGGTAAAGACCCTAAATCAAAAGAGGATAAAAAAATAGAAGCTTCACCCAAATCACCATTTCTAGCATATGTTTATAAAACTATGGTTGATCCTTTTGTGGGAAAATTATCTATGTTCAGAATTTACACTGGTGAGATAAATTCCAATTCTGTTGTTTTTAATGCAAATAATAAAAAGAGTGTAAAACTTAGTAATATGTACATTACAAAAGGTAAAACTCAGACACAAATAGATAAAGCTTCTATTGGAGACTTTGTTGCGGTATCAAAATTAGAACATATTTCAACCGGAGATACTCTATGTGACTCTAAAAATCCAATAGTACTTGCAAAAGTTGATTATCCTCCTTCAATGGAAAATACTGCAATTGCACCATTATTAAAAGGTGATGAAGAAAAAATATCAAATGGACTCAGTAAGTTAATGGAAGAAGATCCTACATTCTCACATGGGATGAATTTTGAAACAAAACAGCACCTGATATACGGAATGGGAGATGTTCATCTTTCTGTAATAATAGACAAATTAAAAAGAAAATTTGGTGTAGGAGTAAAACTTATAAAGCCTAAAGTAGCATATAAAGAAACAGTAAGAAAAACAGTTAAAGTAGAAGGAAAATATAAGAAACAATCAGGCGGAAGAGGTCAATATGGTCACGTTTGGTTAGAAGTGAAACCTCTTGATAGGGGCACAGGTTTCGAGTTTATTGAAACTATATTTGGTGGAGCGATACCAAAAGGTTATATACAGGGAGTTGAAAAAGGAGTAAGAGCTGCATTACAGGAAGGTGCAATAGCTGGATATCCTGTTACAGATATTAGTGTTAATTTATATGATGGTTCATATCATTCAGTAGATTCATCAGAAATAGCATTTAAAATAGCATCAGCAATGGCTTTTAGAAAAGGAGTTCTCGATGGAAATCCTGTTCTACTTGAACCAATCATGGAAGTTGAGGTTGAGATTCCTGATGACTATGTTGGGGATATTATGGGTGACCTTAATGCAAGAAGAGGAAAGATATTGGGTATAGAACCTGAAAAAAATATAAAAAAAATAAAAGCTTTGGTTCCACAAGCAGAAATGTTTAATTATTCAAAAGATTTGAGGTCAATAACTCGAGGAAGAGGCAGTTTCAGTATGAATATATCACATTCAGAGGAAGTACCACCTCATATTCAAGAAAAAGTGATAGAAGAATCAAAAAAAGAAAAAATTAATTAAATAACCTTTGAAAGATTTGGGCATAGTTTCTTGACTAAATGTCTTCGAAACCATGCCACAAATCTACTAATAAAAATTAATTTTAAAAAATAAATTTTAATATTGTTTTATTGAGAAGAACAATATTTATGATTTGTCATTGCGAGGGACAAAGTCCCGAAGCAATCTCATTCAGAAATGAAATAAATAACTTTTTGGAAAATAAAATAAGGGGGTAAAAAATGGCTATTAAAAGAATAGGTGTGCTTACAGGAGGAGGAGATGCACCAGGTTTAAATGCTGCAATTAGAGCAATTGTAAGAAAAGCTCTTAAATATGGATATGAAGTATATGGAATTAAAAATGGATGGTTGGGTCTTATTGATGGAGATATTGAGAAATTAGATATTGATTCAATCTCAGGAATATTACATGTTGGAGGAACATTTTTAGGAACTTCAAGAACCAATCCTTATAAAAAAGAAGGCGGAGTTAAAAAAGTTCTCGATAACATAAAAAAATTCAAACTGGATTGCCTTATAACTCTGGGCGGTGAGGATACTAATTCTGTATCTTATAAATTATATGGAGAAGGTGCAAAGTGTGTTGGTGTACCAAAAACTATTGATAATGATATATCTGGAACAGATTATACTATTGGATTTGATACTGCTCTATCAATAGCAACTGATGCTATTGATAACCTTCATTCAACAGCTGTTTCTCATCATAGAGTAATGGTAGTAGAAGTTATGGGAAGAAATACAGGCTGGATAGCAATACTTGCAGGTTTAGCTGGGGGAGCTGATGTTATTTTAATACCAGAATTTGAATTTGATTTTGATGAAATAATAAATAGAATTGAGGAAAGAAAAAACAGAGGAAAAAATTTCTCTATAGTAGTAGTCGCGGAAGGTGCAAAGCCCTCACCAGAAGCTGAACAAATTATAAAAAGTAAAGAAGTAGATGAATTTGGACATGTTATGTTAGGTGGAATGGGTAAGATTATAAGAAATAGATTGAAAGAAGCTGGATATGAAACAAGAGATGTAATATTAGGTCACCTTCAAAGAGGTGGAAAACCAACAGCATTTGATAGAATCCTTGCACTAAAATTAGGAGCAGCAGCTGTTGATTTAGTAAAAGAGGAAAAATTCAATAGAATGGTTGTTTTAAGAGGAACTAAAATAATGGATATTCCTATTGAAGAAGCAGTAAAACAAATAAAATATGTGGATAAAGAACTTTACGAACTCTCCAAACTATTTTATTAATGGTCAAGTCCTAAACTATTAGATTTTTATTAGAAATATATAAATAGGTTAATTTTATACAAAAAAAGACTATATTCTGAAGGAAGAAAAATAGGTGGTTATTCCCATATCAGATGATTATCCAACAAAAGTTAAACCGTTTTTAACTTTTATAATTATTGCATTTAATATTATCCTTCATTTTTGGGTACGCTTAAGTACATTAAATCTTCAGAATTTTATTAATAAGTGGGGATTTTCACCCTCATCCTTAGCTTTACTACCCTCCCTTATGCCAATTATTACTATGCTTTCATCTATGTTTTTGCATGGAAATTTTTTACATTTATTATTTAATATGTGGTTTTTATGGATATTTGGGGACAATATTGAAGATGCCTTTGGTCACTTAAAATTTCTAATTTTTTATTTTCTTTGCGGAATAGTTGCTATACTAGGACATACTCTCTTTTACCCACAAAGTTCACAGCCTATTATTGGTGCAAGCGGAGCGATTTCTGGAGTTATGGCAGCTTATTTATTGCTTTACTGGAAATCCTATATCAAAGTGCTTTTATACTTTACTATAACGAGAATACCTGCATTAATTTTTATAGTTTTATGGTTTATATATCAATTAGTTTATGGAATGAGTTCTTTGGCATATCCTGAGCTTTGGGGAAATGTTGGTTGGTTTGCACATATTGGTGGATTTTTAATGGGAATAGTCTTAACAATTCTTCTACCTAAAAATCCAAAAAGATATATAAAAAGATACAGAAGAATAGAGATCTAATAATTTTTCTTATCTCAAATAGATTAACAGATGATTCACAAAGAAAAAATAGACATTAAAGTACCCTCTAAATCAGAGTGGATCAAAACTTTTTTGTAGTAATTATTTTATTTTACAATTTTTGATTTTATTAATTTACATTTAGATAGAAAATTAAAATATTTAACTAAAAATTCTGTATTTCTCAAACCCGATTCAAGTTCAACTAAATCTGCGATTTCTGATAATTTTCTTTTACCATCTGCCCAATAAAGAGCAAGAGTTCTTATTAAATCAAATGTTTCTGCATTTTCCTTTTTAAGTTCAAAATATTTTTCCTTTTGTTCTTTACTTAATCTATTTAAGATATTCATTTCAAATATAGGTCCTTTATATATCCTGCTTATAATATTTTTATCAGCAATATCCTCCCATTTGATTTTTTCTTTATCTCCAAATTCTTTAATTAATCCTTTATTTTTTGTTTTTTCTTCCCCCATTTCCTCACATATTTTTGAAATCTCTTTTTTATCAAGACCAAAATCCTCATAAATTACTTTTTTTGTTCTTTGCAATTCTTTTATTTTAAATTCTTCAAGCTCCTCATTATATTTATCAACATTAATAGGAGATAATTTTTTAAGCGAAATAAATGCATTTTTCTGACAGTTAATGAAATAGTTAAGTTTTTTCTCAAGATTTATTACTTCAATTGCAGTATTCTTTAATATCTTCTCATCTTTAATCTTCTCTCTGATTGTTTTTGCTGCAATATTCTTTTGTGTTGGTTCTACTTTAAACTTCTTGAATTCTTGAATAGCTGAAATTCTGGTTATTTCATCTTGAATGAATTTTAAGATTTTTCGTTTAAATTTAGACATCATCTCATTGGCTAGCCATATTACTTCCCTTTCACCCACATTTGCCAAAAAATAAGCATATGTAGCAGCAATAATACCTGTTCTTTTTAACATCTCTGGGTCAACTTTTTCTAAAGTATCTAAATTTGTGTGATAGAATTTATCAGGCCATTGAATAAGCATCGGGCATGGAATTCCTACTGTAGGATCAGAGAGAATATAATGGTCACTTCCACCAGAAAATGGGGTAGTTGCGTATTTAAAAGAAGCAAATCTTCCAGCTCCAAAGGGATTTTTTGTATCTTTAGTAAATTCATCCCTTATTCTTTCCACTAAATCGTTTACAAAACTACTATTTGAATCTGGTGTTTTCTCTATGAGAAAGGAGCTTTTACATATATCCTGGTTTTCCCCAACCATATCTAAGTTTATACCAGCTATCATTTTTGATATTTTATCTTCAAAAGTAACTAAAAATTGAATAGTTCCATTCATCTCTGGAACCCAGAGAAACCTAATGCTTCTTTTGGGTTTTTGAAGTTTTCCTTCATTAATTAATTTATTAATAGTTCTTGCAATCTCTAAATTAGTAGCACTTCCTGAAGCATTATCGTTTGCTGTTCCCTGAGGATGACAAAGATGAGATATGATAATTATTTCTTTATCTGTCTTACCAGGAATAATTGCAGATACAACCTCAGCTTTACCTTTATAGAATTTACTCTTTACCTTAGCTTTTACTCTTATTGGCGATTTATTGTTTTTAATCCTTTCCCTTATAAGCTCCCTTAACCTCTCTCCCTCTTTTGGTGAAAGGACAAACCCAAAACATTTCTTATCCCCTTTGTGCCACCAAAATGATGAATATTGAACAGCATCAGGAATATCCATACGATGTCGAATAGGCTTAACTTCTTTTATACCATCAAATATAATGCCTATTGCTCCAAATTTTTCAATGGCTAAGTAATAAATTATCCTTATATCCCCTTTAGTTAAGACAATCTTTCCCTTTACATCAATACCCTCATAATCAGATATATTTTCACCATCCTCAAGAATTACAATCTCAGCTTCACATTCAGTTGAAGCACTTCTTTGAATTAAAGATATTTTAAGATCATTATAATCTGCTAACTTCTTTCTATATCTTTCAGGTTCAATAATATAAAGATTTGCTTCTGATGCATCCCATTCCTCAAACATATCTAAAGACCAATATCTGCTCTTTCCATCAGCTGGAAAAGATAATATCTCAGCTTTTATATTAGATTTAGATAAAACCTTATGACAATATTTAGCAGCTTCACGAAAACCAGGACTTGCTTGAATTCTATGATAGCTCATTATTTTACTTACAAACTGCTTTGCTCTATCACCTGAAAATTCCTCATCTATACACCTTAAAACTTTTTTGAACATAATAGATCTCCTAAAAATAATTAATCTTTTAAAATGAATTTTTCAATTTATAAGTTAATATTATAAATAAAAAATAATTAAAATAACTGAAAAAAAATTAAAATTTAATACATTATATTCTGATCTCATTTGGCCATGGTTTTTTCATTGCAACAGACCATATTTTATTAATGTAGTTGAGTACAAAGTAATTTTGTATTAAGTGAAGCCAGAAAGCACCCCTTTTAGATAAGAAAATATTTTCTGCATCTTCTTTACCTAATTTTAATATATTGATCAACCATAATAACAATTGAATATTCTTATCATTTTTACCAAATAGCTCAAAGAGCTGTCCTTTTGGAATATATGTGTCATAAAATCGCCAATAAAGCCAATAATATCGAGTCATTGAGTCTGTAAAGTCCATTTTTAAAGCTACTGGTAGTTTTTCATTAAAACAAGTTTTAATATATTCTTTAATAGAGAATGTATTCAAATAGAATGTTTTAGATATATGTGAACCAGCGCCAGCACCAAAGCCAATGTAATTATCTCTGGTTACTGAGGAATATCTATAAACATCATTTCTAATAAATCCCCAAACTGATACTCTCTTAAAACCATTATCGATACAGAAATCATGTATTGCATAATACATACTTTTTCTTGTAATTATATTTGGCATTTTGACCCTTTTAAGATTAAGGTATTTTCCTACAGTGGAATAAGGAAAAGTAAAAAGTGGATAGAGGGTAACTTGATTTACACCAGAATTAATAGCTTTCTTTAGATCTAATATCACTTCTTTTACTGTTTGACCTGGTAAAGAAAACATAAGGTCAATATTGATGGATTTAAAATTTGAGGATAAAAGCAATTCTATTACCGGATATAAGATACTCGCTTTGTAATTCCTTCCTATTAATTGAAGATATTTATCATCAAAACTTTGCACCCCAAGACTAACTAAATTAACACCATAACTAACCAATTTACTTACTGTTTCTTCATTTAAATCAGAAGGAGTAGTCTCTATGCAAATATTACCAGTTATAATGAAACGGTCTCTGATTCTTCCTAGAATCACTCCTAACTCATCTATTAGATTTGTAGGTGTCCCACCACCTATATAAATAGAGGTGATTTTAATTCTTCCCAAGCGATTATAGTACTGTTCTATTTCTGCAAGTATTGCCTCTAAATATGGTCTAACTAAGTTCTTATCATACATTATCTTATTATAAGGACAGTAAGGACATTTATTTTTACAAAATGGAATGTGGATATACATATCTATTTTTTCTATTGATGGCAACTTTATATCATCTATTGGTTTAAAGATAAATTCCTGTCTTGACCCAACTAAATAACGCCTTATAGCTCTTGTTATGATTTGTGTTAACATATATACTCACTAAAATTTTAATAAATTCCTGATTGCGCTAAACTTCAATTTTTGAGCTTCTGTTATTTCTGTAAGTGTACAATAACCACAATTTTCACAAATATTTTTAGCTCTAAATCTGCAACATATATAATCACCATCTATATCTGTCATTGCACCAAATCTATTTGGTCTTTTCCATTTTCCAGATTTCAAAGCATTTAATCCCGCATAGGAATTGAAAACTGGTAATTTCATCCTTTTATATTGAATGATTTTTTCAATAATATCTCTTCTGTCTTCAAAATCTATAAATAACTCATCGTAACCATAATAAGGTGTATGAAAAAAGAAAACTACTCCAAGATTATTTAATTGTTGATTTTGAGTAAATATTAAGAATCTTTTAATCGCTTCTTTGTTGATAGTGTTAATTGTATATACAATGCAAATTTTGGGATGAGTAGACTTTTTAATATTTCTTATTACTTTTTCAAAATGATCACCTCTAATTTTGGCATATTCTTCCTTTAATCCATCTACACTCACCCAGAGAAAATCAGCATGAGATTTTAAGGGAAATAATCCATTTGTATAAATATGAACATGAAAATATCCGATTTCTTTTGCTTTATCCACTACATCATTTAAGATATATTTTCCATCATTCCATAAAAATGGCTCACCGCCTTCGATATAGAGTTCCCTAAATCCTATTTGATAATACCTCTCTAACCTGTTTAATATTCCCTTCATAGTTAAATCGGGTTTTGCTCTATTTGAAATACGGCAATGTTTGCAGGATAAATTGCAACGGTCATTAATAACTAACCCTAAGATAAGTGGAATGTCCTTTTGAAGAATAAAAAATGGAAATGCATACTTTAAATAAAAAATAAATTTTTTAAGCATCCTGAAAAGATCTTTTAGATACCTTTTTACTAAATTACATAATTCTTTTTTATGCAAAATATTAAAAAAGAATAATGGTAACTTCTATTATAAGCTATTTAAATTTATTCCAAAAAAATCGGCAGCTACCTACTCTCCCACACCGTCTCCAGTGCAGTACCATCGGCGCAAGAGGGCTTAACTACCGTGTTCGGGATGGTAACGGGTGTATCCCCTCCGCTATAGCCACCGTTAAATATATAAAATATTAATTTTTTAATTATCTTAACTGTCAAAAAAATCTTAAATATCTATATTAGATAATATAGATATTTAAGATCTAAACTATACTTTCAAAACTTCATAGTGAATGTTTTAGAAATAAAATCAAGTCCTCGATCTATTAGTACTGGTCGGCTGAATGCATTACTGCACTTACACCTCCAGCCTATCAACCATGTAGTCTACATGGGATCTTACTCTCTTACGAGATGGGAGATCTAATCTTGGGGTGGGTTTCCCACTTATATGCTTTCAGCGGTTATCCCTTACAGACGTGGCCAATCAGCAATGCTCTTGGCAGAACAACTGACACACCAGCGGTCTGCTCATCCTGGTCCTCTCGTACTGAGGATCACTCCCCTCAAATCTCCTACGCCCACAATAGATAGGGACCGAACTGTCTCACGACGTTCTAAACCCAGCTCACGTACCGCTTTAATTGGCGAACAGCCAAACCCTTGGGACCTTCTACAGCCCCAGGATGCGATGAGCCGACATCGAGGTGCCAAACCTCCCCGTCGATATGGACTCTTGGGGG
>JAHJRV010000056.1 GCA_018830725.1 Actinomycetota bacterium
AAAAACGTAATTCAGTTCCCTGAACCGTCATTCTCAATAGCCTATCTGCTTTTAAATTCTGCACAGTTACCTCTACTTCCTTCTCAATATTAACTGGCAGTACGACATTTTTCTTAAATGCTTCCAGAGCATATTGAAGTATTTCATTTTCCATATTTTTCCTAATCATATAGTTATCCTTTATCTGTTCAATTTTTAATTATGTTCATTAATAATGAACATACCAAAATTATGAACAAAAGTCAAATTATTTCTTAATCTAAAACAAATTACAACATTGAAAAGCTAAACTAATTTGTTCCCATTTATGATATGTTCATAATAAGTGAACACACAAAGAATATGAACATAAAAGCTCTAACATTTTAAAATCTTCAAATTTTAGTAAAAGGGCTGAAAAACTTTGGGAGAAATTTGTCGATCAAATTCCCCCCGGATTGCGCGATTTTCTAGTTATTACTATAAGAATGGCTCCCTAAAGGTAAATATTTGCGAACCTTCTCTATCGTTTTACCAAACCTTATCCATCAGTCAAAGAAAAGGAATTTGAAAGGCTAAAATCTTACCCCCAACTTTATTAACTAAGGTTGTAAAATGTCCTCAGTTCGACCATCGATTGAAATTATAAAGCTATCTACTGTTGGAAACTGCTTTAATGTTTCTGTTATTTGAGCCCAGATTGCTGCTACTCGGCAGGAGCCACCGACCTGAAATTCTAACTGTTTGTCAAAATCAACTTTGGCTACACCATTCTCAATGATTAATTTTTGAATTCTCACTCCTGAATTTATATTCGAGACAAAACCTTGATTAATTTCTTCCTGTGTTGCTCCTCGTAAAAGAGCTTCAATAGCTGTCTTGGTAACCGCCAAAGTTTTAGGAACCTGCCTTTCAACGGCTATAGTTCGGGAACAATCAAAATATGGTTCTCCCACGAAACGGGAGTCGCTCAAAAATATTTTCACGGTCATAAACTCTTGTGAAACTTCTGATGCCTCTTTGAAATAAACTGGGATTGTTAATTCATCCGCATACTCTGGCAATCCTGAAGGATTATCTTTTTCTAAAATCAATCTGCCTTTTGGAGTAGAAGGAACCGCAAAAAGAAGGGTTGCGTTAAATGGTACAAAGTCTTCAGTCATCCAATCTCCTAAAGCCTGAGCTGTTGTTATACCTAAAAGAAAACCATTATCATCAAAAAGTTTAACTGGGAAGTCAGCCTCAAAATACCAGTTGCCTCTTGCTTTTCCTTTAATAAAAAGCGGGCTTTCAATAATTTGATTAGGTCGAGGATTATCTATTTGTATCAAATCGGATTTCTCTAATTCATTACCGATATATTCTGTAAATGTTTTGCCATCGGGTGTCTTGCACTGCCTTGGATAACTTTCTAATACAGGATAGCCTGCAGAAACGCATTCTTCAAAACTATTAATATCAGGGGTTGGCGCTTCGCCCGGTTTGAACATTGTGAAGTATACTGCAGTTCCTCCAAGAATAATAACTATTATTAAGAAAATAAATATCTTTTTGTTCATGTATTGTATTCTACCAGAAAACTCCCTTCTTGGCGCTGAGTTGTCGTTATTCTCATAATTTATTTTAAATTAAATTATCGACCTTTTATAGTTTTATGAGAGCATACTTTTATTTTATCAGGGTAGTTACCTTACATCAAATTTACCTTACATCAAATAATATAATACCGTTGAATTTAGGGTCACCTTCCTTGTCAAAATAATACTTAAAGAAATCTACGGTCATAACTTCTCCTTGTGCTGAAGTTGCATGAAAAAGAAACTCGCTACTAAATAAAAAACCTTCGTGTCTCACGTCCAACCCAATTTCTTCATCTCCTTCTTTAATGAAAGCAATCCCAACAGCTTTGGGCAAACTACTAAGCAGCTCTTTAGTAATATATTCATTAGGAATATATTTTATAATTATTTCTTTCTCCCAAACAATATCTATTAAACGTTCGCCATCGGGCTTGATTTTGTTTAAAATCACCTTCTTTTCTTTTATTTTATCGAAACCTGCAATTTGCTCTGTAACATCTTGGAAGTAAAGGGAGGTCATATTACGGTCGGCGGTAAAGTGCAATCTATTTTCAAAACTTGTTTTATATTCTTCTTCGTTTTCTTTAAGGCGGTAATTTAAAGATCTCATCATTTCTCTAGCTTCGGTTAAATTCTCAGCATGAAGTAAGGCTACATTAGTTAACACAAAACCTGTGCAGTCTGTTAGATCTAATCTAAATAGAGGATCTTTATCTCTCCCTGATTCTTCACCCAAACAACCAAATTGGTAGGGAGTCCCCAAGCGCAGAATAGATAAAGCTTTTAATTTTTCATCTTTATTCAGAAACCGCTTCTGAAGTTCTTTTAAAATCGAATTAATCTCAACTGAAGATAATTGATATAATTTCTTTTGATTATTAACCCACTGCCAATTAGACCCATCTATTTTTTTATTTTGAATCAATTCTTCTTCTTTATCCGGACCTGCTTCTTCTTTAGTTCCTTCTCTGGGAATTTTACTTTCTTTTTCTGTTTTGGACTGATATAAAACTGTTATTGTGGAAATAATAGCCAAAAAAATTATACTTGCTATCAATAAATTTTTTCTCATCTTTAATTTAGACTATCATAAAAAAACAAAACCCGCTCAAATCAAGCGGATTTTGTCCCTCACAAGGAGAAGGATTTTTAGAATTTTATTCTTAATATAAAGGGATGCTATCGCAATCATCTACATTAGCTGAATAGTCATAAGTCCAATCAGTCTTCACTACATCATCCACACAGAAAGTAAAGATACCGGTAGTTTTTTTGTATCCAGTTTCAAAAACAGCATTTCCGCTATTATCAGTAGTGGCAGTAACCCCGGTTTTTTTATAAGCTCCGCTCCAACTCCCAGTAACCTCTGCTCCTTCTACTCCAGTTCCAGAACTATCCAATATCAGCACAGTGGCTTTTGGCTACCTGCGTCCTCGCTTTGCTAAAACAAAGTAGTTAATATGTACGTTCGTCCGCCTTTGCCCTTAATCAAGATGGTCAAAGGCTTCTGTAGGACAGAGAGCCTAATCTTCTCCCAACCCTGCAGTTGAACAAATTTAATATGCAGGCTTTTTTATGGTACGATTATCGAATCGCTAGTTTCTGTGTTGATAGCTGAATCATAGGTACAGCCTGATTTAGTAACATTCTCCACTGTGAAGGTAAAGGTTATCCCACTATGTGGATTCTTTACTTGATCTGATTCTAAGACTACTTTACCTGTTGTGTCAGTTATTCCAGAATCGGTATCAGAAGTAGCACCACTCCAAGAACCATACACCGTTGCTCCCTCTACTGGATCATTATTGGCGTCAACAATGGTTACGGTTGCAAGTGCTCTTATAAATTTATTTGGACCAGCAATTCTAGTACTAAGGACCATATCAATATTTGCTATATGCATAGTGGTGGCAAGCTTCTCCTTTATGGTAACTTTAGTGGTCATGGAGTTATCGGCTGTATCGGTTTCACCTTCTACAACACTTGTCTCGGCTTTAAGTGTGTGATCGCCTATGGATACACCAGTGGTACCCCAGTCAAATGGTACGATGGTTAAATCGCCGGCATTCAGGGATACTATTTTAGAACCTATAAGGACTCCGTCTGTTGTATCAGTCAAGCTTACTGTAGTTGTCTCTGAATAGGTACCCTGATTTTCCACTGTTATAGAAACTGAAACCAAATCTCCTTGATAGGCTTCTAAAGGCGCATCGATGTCAATAACTGCTACATCGTGAATAGGTTCTTTCACCGTCACCGTTGTAGTCATGGTATTATCAGCTGTGTCAGTTTCTCCTGAGACTATACCTGCCTCTGCTAAAAGAATATGGTCAGCTAAAGATGAGGTAGTGGTATCCCATGTGAAAGTCAAATCTGCTGTTCCTTTAGCAGGTAAGGATACTAATTGGCTGCCTATTTCCACAGAATCAGTGGTATCGGTCAAGGTGACATCAAATGCCTCCTCGTAATCACCCTGATTGGCTACATTCACTACAACATCAATAGAATCTCCTTGAACACACCATGAGAGTGCGGATATACCTGTCACTGCTACATCATGAACTGGTACTGTAGAATAGCTTAAGGCAGCATAAGCATCCACTATTCCCCAACCATAATCTTCATCCCAGCCTTCCGGACCTTTGTCTTCTGCCGTATCTTCTAATGCCTTTTTAACATTAGTAGGTCCAGTGGTCCCATTTGCAATTAATAGGGCAGAAACTCCAGAGACATGAGGGGCAGCCATTGAGGTACCCTGATAAAACCAGTAACCGAAGTCCTTTGGATTGTTGCCAAAGGTCTGTTGTAGGACACCATCGCCATATCCGTCATTGTTCTGGTCAACATTCAAATCTCCACCTGGTGCAGTTATATCTAAGTAGGTACCAGTATTGGAATAATAAGCCCTGGTTTCATCGAATCTCGTAGCTCCAACAGCGATACAATAGGCATCATAGGCAGCAGGATATAAAGGAGAATTTCCCCATAGGTACTCGTTTCCAGCAGCACAGACAATAGTAACTCCTTTACTGTAAGCATAGGCAACTGCCTTTTCCAAAGTAGTAGACTGGCTAGTCCCTCCTAGACTCAAATTAATTACTGCAGCACCATTATCAGCAGCAAAGTAAATACCGTCAGCAACGTTTGCATAAGTACCAGAACCGGTTGCGTCTAATACCTTTAATGGCATAATTGAGACATTAAATGCCACACCAGCTACTCCTAGATTATTGTTAGTGCTTTGGGCTACAGTCCCTGCTACATGTGTACCATGGCCTTCGTCGTCATTGGGATGGGTATCGTTGTTGACAAAGTCGTATCCTGCTACAAATGAAGTATTGGCTAAGTCGGGAGCTTGTTGAAAATTCTTGAAACTCTCATAAGCCACCCCTGTATCTACTACAGCCACGACGACATCTGGATTACCTGTTTGAATATCCCAGGCAGATTCCATATGGATACCTCCATAAATAGAATTATCTAAGTGCCACTGGTAGGAGTAGTAAGGGTCATTAGGGGTTATAAGTGCAGAAGCTATGAAGTTTGGCTCAGCGTATTCCACATTTGGGTTTCGGCTATAAATCGACACCATCTCTTCCACGGTTCTATTGCTGGGGATCCTGAGGCGCATAAATTGGCCACGTTTACTTATAGAAAGGACTGAAGTCCCGTGGCGCTGATTTATTTGACGGATCACATCTTCAGAAATACCCCTTTTGAATTTTACGATGATCTCCTCTGGAGCCCATTTTGGTCCTTTGATAGTTCTAATCTCATCTTCTTCAAAAAGCTCATCCTGTCCAAAACTTACGCCCGTAAAACCTAAAACCAAAAGACCTATCAATAATAATATCAGATATGTTTTTATCGTGTTCATTTCAAATTCCCCCTTTTCTTAAAATACGGTTTTTTCCTTATTCTTCTATGGATAATTCCATCGTATATAAAATATCAAATTAAATTAAAGCTGTCAATATTTTTATTTTTGCTCTTGAAAAAATGAGGGGGGTCGAAAGAAATCTGTTGGTCAAAATTCTTAGAGAACGGAAAAGGAAATCTACTCCCCCCTCAACTAACAGAGTTCGTATCAAAAGAATTGGCTCCCCGGGTAGGACTTGAACCTACGACCTAACGGTTAACAGCCGTTTGCTCTACCAATTGAGCTACCGGGGAGCGTAAATATAATATTAATTTATTATACTAATAAAATGATTTAAATGGAGATTATTCTTCTAAAAAGTCTCTTAATGTGGAGCTTATTTCTTTACGGCGAAGTTTACTTAAGGTTTTTGATTCAATCTGACGAATCCTTTCCCGGGTAACATTAAATCTTTTACCTACATCCTCCAATGTCCTTGGATAACCATCTTCTAAACCAAATCTAAATTGAATTACCTTTCTTTCTCTATCATCTAAGGTATGGAGAACTTTTCTTATCTGGTCTTGTAACATGCTAAATGAAGCAGCATCTGGTGGAGCTGTTGCTTCCTCATCCTCTATAAAGTCACCCAAGAAACTGTCCTCTTCCTCACCTATCGGAGTTTCAAGTGAAAGAGGTATCTGAGAAATTTTCTTTATTTCTCTAACTCTCTTGGGAGTTATATCCATTGCTTTTGCAATCTCTTCGTCAGTTGGTTCTCTACCTTCCAGAAGAAGTTGTCTTTGTGTCCTTATAAGTTTATTTATTGTTTCTACCATATGTACAGGAACTCTTATTGTTCGAGCTTGATCAGCAATTGCTCTGGTTATGGCCTGTCTTATCCACCATGTAGCATAGGTTGAAAATTTAAAACCTTTTTTATAATCAAATTTCTCTACAGCTTTAATAAGACCCATATTTCCTTCCTGTATAAGGTCTAAAAATGAAAGGCCTCTTCCTATATATCTTTTAGCAATACTTACTACCAATCTCAAGTTTGCTTCTACAAGTTTGGCTCTTGCTTTTAAATCATCTTTTTCTATTCTTTTTGCTAAAAATACTTCTTCTACTTGTTTTAATAAGTCAACTTTTCCAATTTCCTTAAGATACATTCGAACAGGGTCATTTGTAGGTGGTTTAACAGTTAGGTCTAATTTTTTCTCAATCTCCGCTCTTGCTCGCTTTTTTGCTTCTTCAAGGTCAATCTGAACCAAACCTTTATCTACTATTTCTATTTCATATTCTGCAATTGCATCATATATCTCTTCTATTTGATCTATAGTTAAGTCTATTTCTTGTAAATGTTCTGCAATCTCATCAGTAGTTAAGGAACCGGTTTCCTTTCCTTTCTCCATTAGTTCTTTTAATTCTGGGATAGCAAGAAGTAATTCGTCAGTCAATAAAATTTAAACCTCCAATTGACAATTTATAATTTTAGAATGAATATTTTAATAATATATTTTTCTTTCTTTTAATTTTCTTATTTTTTCCTCGATGTTTAATAACTTCTTAAACAGCTCATCGTAGGTCTTAGATTTACTGTCATGTTTAGCCATTTCACCTTTAATATCACTTATTTGACGCCTTAATTCAAATTCCTTTATTCGACAATAAATTTCACGTGATATTATAAGAGGATTTTCATATTTTCTTTCTTCAAATAGTAGTTTGTTGAAAAGCTTTTTTGAGGCTGTAGAAGTTAGATCATCTATAATATTATATATCTTATTATACTTTTCTTCTATTATTCCTCCTTTCAGAAGAGTAAATATTTCTCTTGCTGGAGGATATTTAAAGTCATCTTTTTCAAGCTCAAATAGAATTTCTCTTGGTTTTTCTTCGCTTTGTATTATTATAGAAATAGCTTCCAGTTCAATAGACGTTTGAGGAGAAATTTTTGTTTCATCAAACTCAACTTCAGCCTTAGGATAAGTTTTTCTTCTTATACTTGTTAAGGTTTGTTCTCTTTTTTTCTTATTCACATCTGATAAATAAGAGAAAAGTCTCTCCTCACTCATATCAATTTTTTGAGCAACCTTTTTAATATATTCTTCCTGTAATATCCTTGAGGGTAGATCCGATATGAAATTCACTGTGTCATATGCAGTTTTTAATTTGCCATTAATTGTTGATGTATCTCTTCTTTCTAAAATAGATTTTAAGGTAAAATCGACCAATGGCTCTGCCTTATTTACTAAATCAATAATACTCTTATCCTTTTTTTCCATAATAAATTTAGCAGGGTCATATCCTGAAGGAAGAGATACTGCTGACATATTGACATTATATTGATGGTACAGTTCCATATTACCGTTATATTCCTTTAATAGCTCAATTCCTCTTTCAGTAGCAGCCTCTCCAGCTGTATCTGCATCAAAAATTGTGATGATGTTATTTGTAAATCTGTTTAATAACCTGATTTGTTCTATAGTTAAAGCTGTTCCCAAACTAGCAACACAATTTTTTATTCCTTCCTGATTAAGAGCTAATATATCGGTATATCCCTCAACTACAATTACTCTATCATCTTTTACTATTTGCTCTTTTGCTTTGTTTATTCCATATACTGTCTTTTTCTTCTTGTATATCATCGTTTCTGGAGAATTTATGTACTTTGCAGTCTCTTCTTTTAATGTTCTACCACCAAAAGCAATTACCTTCCCGGTTAAATCCCAGATTGGAAACATAATTCTATCTCTAAATAGGTCATAACAACCTCGCTTAGTTTTTGAACTTTCAACTGCAAGACCAGATTGCAATAATTCATGAACATTAAATCCTGAGTTAATTGCATAATTTGTTAAACCATCCCACCTGTTTGGTGCATATCCTAATTCAAATTGTTTTATTGTTGTTGATTTGAAGCCTCTTGAATTTAAATATCTTCTAATATGAGCTGCATTTTCTGAATATAGATTTTTTACATAAAAATTCTTTGCCAGCTTATGAATCTCATACAGTCTTTCTTTGATTTTCTTCCTCTCACTACTGGGGATGCCATACTTATCTCTTCTTAAAGTGTATCCAACTCTATCAGCTAAAAGTTGTAAAGCACCAGAAAAATCAATGTTTTCAATTTTCATGATAAATGAGAAAATGTCTCCTCCTGCTTCACAACCAAAACAATGAAATAATTGTTTTGTTGAATCCACTGTGAAAGACGGTTTCTTTTCTGGATGAAATGGGCAAAGACCCGTATATCTCTTACCAGATTTTTTCAATTTAACATATTGAGAAACAATTTCTACTATATCGCTTTTATTCCTAACCTCTTCAACATCATCAATACCTGAATCTCTAAAATCCCTATATGATTGACTCATTTTAGTCCTTTATTATGAGATTGCTTCGGGACTTCGTCCCTCGCAATGACATATAATGTTGTTGTTTTTGTTATTCTTTTTCTTTGATGGTGGCTTGGGCTGCTGACAGTCTTGCTATAGGAACTCTAAATGGAGAGCAACTCACATAATTTAATCCAACTTTATTACAGAAATGTATAGATTTGGGATCTCCACCATGCTCCCCACAAATACCTAATTCTATATCTGGTTTTGTCTTTCTTGCTAATTTACATGACATTTCCACTAACTTACCTACTCCATCAATATCCATAACCTCAAAAGGATTTTTCTCAAGAATTTTTAATTCAATATATTGTGGAATAAATTTAGGTTCTGCATCATCTCTACTAAAACCAAATGTTGTCTGAGTAAGATCATTTGTTCCATAAGAGAAGAAGTCAGCATATTTTGCTATTTCATCTGCTGTTAATGCTGCTCTTGGAAGCTCAATCATGGTTCCAATTTTATAAGGAATATTTTTTCCTCTTTTTTCTAAAACTTCCTTTATTATCTTCTCAGATTCTTCCCTTGTAATCTTTAATTCCATCTTATCTGCTACAAGTGGAATCATTATCTCTACTACTGGTTCATAACCCTCATCAATCACATCACAAGCTGCTTCTATTATTGCTCTAACCTGCATATGATAAACATCTGGTCTGGTGATACCTAATCTGCATCCTCGTAGTCCTAACATAGGATTAGCTTCTTGCATAGAACGAATTGCTCTCAGTAGTTCTTCTTTCTCTTTAATCTCTTCCTCAGATGTTCCTTCTTGTTTAAGTTTTTGAAGTTCCAATAATGTCTCAACATAATCAGGTAAGAATTCATGAAGAGGTGGGTCAAGTAATCTTATTATTACAGGAAGACCAGTCATCGCTTTAAATATTCCTACAAAATCATCTTTCTGCATCCTCCATAACTTCTCAAGTGGTTTGACTCTTTCCTCATCTGTCTTTGCCAATATCATTTCTTGTACATATGGAAGTCTGTCCTCAGCCATAAACATATGCTCTGTCCTGCATAAACCTATCCCTTCCGCACCGTATTCTCTAGCCTTTTTGGCATCATCAGGAGTATCAGCATTTGCCCAAACTCCTAATCTCCTTATCTCATCACACCATTTAAGTAAGGTAATAAAATCTACATTTATTTCAGGTTCAATTAATGGTACTGCTCCGAGTATAACATTTCCCTTAGTACCATCTATAGCTATAATATCACCCTCTTTTACTATAATATTTCCTACATTAAATTGATTTTTATCATAATCAATATGAATCTCTTCAGCTCCACAAACACAAGGTTTTCCCATTCCTCTCGCTACTACCGCAGCATGGCTTGTCATTCCTCCATGACTTGTTAAAATTCCCTGTGATTCTATAAGTCCATGAATATCATCAGGTGTTGTTTCCCATCTTACTAATATAACTTTCTCACCATCTTTTCCCATTTCCGCTGCTTTATCAGCATCAAAAATTACCTTTCCAATTGCTGCACCTGGAGATGCATTAAGACCTTTCGTTAGAACATCTAATTTTGCATTAGGGTCTATTCTTGGATGCAAAAGTTGGTCAAGTTGATATGGTGATATTCTTTTCACCGCTTCTTCTTTAGAAATAAGTCCTTCTTTATGCATGTCTACTGCTATTTTTAGTGCTGCTGCTGCAGTTCTTTTTCCAGTTCTTGTTTGAAGCATATACAGTTTTCCTGGCTCAATTGTGAACTCAAGATCCTGCATATCAGTATAATGTTCTTCAAGTTTGTCCATAAGTCCAGTTAACTCTTCATACACTTCAGGTAAATCATCTTTTAGTTCAATAAGTGGTTTAGGAGTTCTTATTCCTGCTACTACATCCTCTCCCTGGGCATTTAAAAGATATTCACCATAATATACCTTTTTACCATTAGCAGGGTCTCTTGTAAAAGCTACTCCAGTTCCAGAATCCCAACCCATGTTACCAAAAACCATAGTTTGTATATTAACAGCAGTCCCTAAATCCTCAGGAATTTCATTTGCCTTACGATAAACAATTGCTCTTGGGGTGAACCATGAATCAAATACAGCTTTTACAGACATTTGTAATTGTTTTAATGGCTCATGAGGAAATTCTTCCCCTTTTTCTTCTATAATGATATTTCTATATTTTAAAATTAGATCTTTAAGATCATCTGTTGTTAGTTCTGTATCAAATTTATATCCTTTTTCTTTTTTCATTCTTCCTAATGTCTTTTCAAATTTTAGACCATCTATGCCCATAACAATTTCCCCAAACATGGAAATAAATCTTCTATATGAGTCATGTGCAAACCTCTCATTTCCTGTTAGTTGTGCTAACCCTTTAACTGATTCGTCATTTAATCCTAAATTTAAAACAGTATCCATCATACCTGGCATAGAAAACATAGCACCTGACCTAACAGAAACAAGTAGAAGATTTTCTGGATCTCCGAATTTCTTTTTGGTAACATCCTCAAGCTTTTTTAAATATTTTTCTACCTGTTCTTCTAATCCTTCTGGAAAAACCTTTCCCAGCTCATTATATTTAATGCAAGCTTCAGTTGTAATTACAAAACCCGGAGGAACAGGAAAAGCCATTTTTGTCATCTCGCAGAGATTTGCACCCTTACCGCCAAGTAATGAGCGCATCTCCTTTCCACCTTCATCAAAAAAATAAGCATACTTTTTTTCCATCTTCTTCCTTTCTATCTATTATTTTTACTATTTAATCTGAGATTGCTTCGCTATCGCTTGCAATGACAACCAAGACCTTGCTCGCAATTACAAATGAAAAACTTCCTAATAATTATTTATTATCAATTTTTATTTCATAAAGGCTTTTGACACAATCCCTGATTATAGAAAAGTATCAAAAGCCCAAATAAAAGACTACTATATTTAATCCCTATATATTATAGCAATTATAGTTAAATATATGGGTAAATATTGGTTATTTTTTAAAAAATATGTATATTTAAATCAATATATTTTTATTTTTTGTATACAAAATGAATTATTTTTGAAAAGTCACAAAACATGTTATAGGTTTTGACACATAATGAGAGTAAAGATAGACGGTTTCTCTTAATATTTTCATCCTTTTCCATAATTAATACATCATCAAATAGTTTGTCAACTAATGGTCTTAAGCTAGAAAGTTTTTTTAAGACTAGATCATATTTCTTAGAATTTATTAGTTCTTTGATTTTTCGCTTACTGGTTTTGATTAAATTAGTTAATTTAACCTCAGTTGGATGAGACAGTAATTTATCATCTACAGGATAAAGCCTAGGATAAAACATTTCTCCTTTTGAAAGATTGTAACATCTCTCATAAGGAACTATTATATCTTCAAAATTTCCAGATTTTACAAAATTAAAAAGTGCAGATTCTCTTTCTAAGATATTAACTATCTGTTCATCATTTACACCTATTATGGCTTCAAAAAGTTCAGATGGATGTTCTAATCTTATCAAATATGCTTTTAATCTATCCAAAATGAATTCTTTAACTATCTTTACAGTTTCTTTCTGACTCAACTCTAAAGTTTTTTTAGAATGAGAGAGTGTTTGTATCTGATCTTTGTAAAGTTTATAATTTTTAGTTATCATATCTGATAAGGGAAAAGATAGACCAATATTTAAAACAATTGATATTATTCCATTAGCTTGCCTTCTTAATACATGTGGATCTTGAGAGCTAGTAGGAATATATCCTATTAATAACATTCCTACTATATTATCCAATTTATCTACAACTGAAACAATAGAGCCAACTTTTGATTTTGGTAAATCGCCATCAGCTTGTATCGGAAGGTAATGTTCATAGATAGCCTCAGATACAATTTTTTCTTCCCCACCTAATTTTGAGGGTTCATATAAAGTGATTATATAAGAAGAGTCCGTATAAATCTTTCCAACAACACCCTGTAGTTCTGGAAATTCACTAACCATTTTAGTCGTAAGATCGTTTTTACATAACTTTACTGTTCGCTTTAAATTATCTATTATATCTTGCATATTATTTATATCAGCAAGATATATCCCTAATTCTTCTAATCTTTTTATTTTGTTATATAGAGAGCCTAATTTATCATGAAAAACTATACCTTTTAAAAGTTCTGTTCTATCACTGAAATTAATTGAAATATCTTTATGAAATGAATATGAAGCATCTTCAAGTCTTGCTTCCAAAACTCTTTGATGTCCTTCTTTTATTAGCTCCTCACTTTCCTTAAGCCCATTATGAACAGCGATGAATTGGTTAATTAGATTTCCCTCTATGTCCTCAACAGGAAAGTATCTTTGATGGGATTGTATTGCCATTACTAAAATCTCTTTTGGTAACTTCAAAAATTTCTCTGGGTAGTCTCCTATTATTATTTGTGGAAATTCAACTAAGTTAACTACCTCATCAAGCACTTTTGGAGTGATTTTAACTTTTATCTTCTTATCTTTTATTTTTTCTATAATTTTATCTTCTATTTTCTCAATCTCACCCAGTATTATGTTTCTTCTTAAGTTTTGATCAGCAATTACTAATTTTTCCTTCAACTTACCAAAATATTCTGAACAATTATTTATTAAAATGCGTTCTTTGCCATACAATCTATGACCATATGTGAATCTATCCGATTTTATTCCATCTAGTGAAAAATCAACTAATTCATCCCCAAAGAGTGAAAGAGTCCATCTGATTGGTCTTGAAAATCTTAAATCAGGATGATCCCAGAACATAGATTTTTCAAATTCTAATGAAGCAACAAGTTCCTTTAATATTTGAGGTAATATATTTGTTGTTTCTTTACCATGTTCAACTTTTTCAGCAAAAACTACATCCCCCTTCTTCCCTTTTTCCACTCCTAATTGGTTTAAATCAACTCCCATAGCTTTAGCAAAACCAATTGCTACTTTGGTTGGTTTGTTATCTTTATCATATGCATCTTTCTTAAAAGGACCTATAACTTTTGTAACAAGGGGGGATTGAGTTTCCTCAACACTGTTTATATAAAGAATAATCCTTCTTGGTGAACCAAAACTATTTATCTTTTCATAATTCACTCTGTGGTTCTTAAAAGATTTTTCAGCATTTTTTTTAAGTTGCTCAATTCCTGAATAAATAGCTGATGACGGTAGCTCTTCTGTTCCAATTTCTAATAATAAATCCCTAACCAATATTTTCACCTTTTAAAAGAGGAAGTCCCAATTCTTCCCTATGAGTTAAATATGCATTTGCAACTAACCTTGCTAAGTCTCTCACTCTTTTGATGTAATTTGTTCTTTTAGTAACTGATATTACTCCTCTTGAATCTAACATATTGAAAGCATGGGAGCATTTTAAAACTAATTCATGAGCAGGAAATATTAGCTTTTTCTCCAAGGCTTTTTTACATTCTAATTCCCACATATCAAACTGTTTTTTTAACATTTTAACATCTGCTACATCAAAATTATAAATTGACCATTGACTCTCTGCTTCTTTATAAATCTCTCCATATGTAATCTTATCATTCCATTTCAATTCAAAAACATTGTTTTTCCTTTGAATATACATTGCCAATCTTTCCAAACCATAAGTAAGCTCAGCAGTAATAGGAAAAAGTTCAATACTTCCCATTTGTTGAAAATAGGTGAATTGGGTTATCTCCATTCCATCTATCCAGACTTCCCATCCCAGTCCTGATGCACCTAATGTGGGTGATTCCCAATCATCCTCAACAAATCTTATGTCATGTTCCCTTAAATTAATCCCTAATGATTCCAGACTTTTCAAATAAATATCCTGTACATCTGGTGGAGAAGGCTTTAATACAACTTGATATTGATAAAAATACTGCATTCTAAAAGGATTTTCTGCATATCTTCCATCTGTTGGTCTTCTGGATGGAGATATATAAGCAGCTTTCCAGGGTTCTGGACCTAAACATCTCAAGAAAGAAGCCCAGTGGAAGGTACCTGCCCCCTTTTCCAAATCTTGTGGTTGTAAAATCAAACATCCATAATCAACCCAATATTGATGAAGGTTTAAAATCATGTCCTGAAAATTCAAAAAACCTCCTTAAATCCACTTATTTAAAATACATAAAGAAAATTATAATTTAATTGAGAATAAATATACAAGAAAAACTATTTTTTGTCATTCCTTCGCTTTGCTTTGAACAAGGTGTGCAATCTCGCTTATTAAATTTGTTCTATTTCTCTTAAAAATTGAATGGTTTTTAACTTGCTATCTAAATAATAGTAAATATAATTTTCCAAAACTTTTTGACATTCTTTTTGTGCTAAGTCACTGTAAGTATTTTCATTCCAATTTTTAATATCCTTTTCAGATAAATCTCTTAGCATTTCAATTGCCTCGTTTTCTAAAATAGTTGGTGTTTCCTCTTTAATTGAACAATCACTACACAATAAACCACCATGTTTAAAACTAAATGCATTTTTTGTTAGTTTTTCTATTTTTCTACCACACAGGGAACATTTATCTAAAATAGGTTTATATCCTGATAAAATGATATATTTTAATTGAAATGTTATTAACCATTGTCTTAAGAGAGAATCGTCTATTTTTTGCAATTCTCTAAGACTAAATAAGAAGAATGGAAAGATATTTGTAGGGTCTGATTCTGCACCACTTCTTAATATAAGGTCAGCAATTACATATGCATATGCAAGTTTTTTTAGACTCTCTCTAATATTAGAGAATGATTCTAAAATCTCAATTTGTGTAATTATGTCTAAATTTCTACCTTTATATAGAACAAGTTCACAGTATGAAAATGGTTCTAAACGAGCTCCAAATTTGCTTTTTGTTTTCCTTGCACCTTTAGCTATCGCAGATATTCTTCCGAAATGAGGTGAGTAAGCTCTTATAATTTTATCAGCTTCTTTAAATTTCATATATGAAAGTATAATTGCTTTAGTTTTATAAGTTGGCATTTTTTAAAAATAAAATTAGAATTAATATTTATATTTATCATTTCAGAACTAGACATTATTGACATAAGCTTTATGGTATATTTCTAAAGGCATTTTACCCTCCCCCTACCCCCTCCCACAAGGGGAGGGGAGAATTCCCTCTCCCTTTCCCTCTCCCACCAAGGGAGAGGATAACTTAAGAAGTATAACCGAATCTATTTATGGAGGATTCATCCTTCCTCCAATCTTTTTTAACCTTTACCCATAATCTCATAAAAATTTTTTCACCTAAAAATAGTTCAATTTCTTTCCTGGCTAAGCTACCAATTTTCTTTAGCATACTACCATTTTTGCCAATAACTATGCCTTTTTGCGAGTCCCTCTCAACATAAAGTGTAGCTTCTATTTCAATTATATCTTTATCCTTTCTCTTTTCCATCTTCTCTACTTCTACTGCAATACTGTGTGGAACCTCCTTTCTCAAATTTTCCAAAGCTTTTTCCCTAATTATTTCAGACACCCAGAATTTGGGATGTTGATCTGTGAACATATCTTCAGGGAAATAGGGAGGTCCATATGGGATAAAACAAGATAATGATTCTAATAGGATATCCAAATTTTTATTATATTTTGCAGATATTGGTATTATCTCTTCAAATTTTCCTAACTTCTCTGTTTCAGATATCTTCTTCTTAATTTCGTCTTCATCAATTAAATCTATTTTGTTTAATACCAAAATTTTTGGCTTATCAATTGAATTTAGTTTTTCAGCAACAAACTTATCTCCTTTTCCGATTGCACCACTTGCTTCAATCATAAATAAAATTACATCCATCTCTTCTAAAAAACCTAATGCAGCAGCATTTAATCTCTCTCCAAGTTTGTCATGAGGTTTATGAATTCCAGGGGTATCCACAAATACCATTTGATAATTTTCTCTATTTATAACACATCTTATCCTTCTACGTGTGGTTTGCGGTTTTGGAGATATTATTGCAACTTTTTGTTTTACTAAGCTATTAACCAATGTTGATTTTCCAACATTGGTTCTTCCCAAAATTCCTACAAACCCAGACTTAAATTTTTTTTCCATTATTTTAATACCTGACAATTAATATCTAATACCTTACAACAAATATCCAACACCTGATAATTAATATTAATATACAATAACTTATATTTAATACATGATAATTAATCTAAATGAATTTTTAAGAATTAAAAATTAAAGTTTAAATGGTTTTGGAAAGAGTTCTTTTAAGTTAATTGTTATTATTTTTCCCACTGTATTTAACAATATTAATTCTAAATCTGGATTAAATTCACTCATAATCTGCATGCAAGCACCGCAAGGAAGTAGAATATCTTCACTCTTTTGCATATCTTTTTTTGCAATTTCTTGTATATTCTCTTCGCCAGTTTCTCGTTCATGCCCTTTAGCAAAACTTCCTACTATTGCCATTTTTATGAACTCTTTTTCACCATTTGAAACTGCATTTGAAATTGCTACTCTTTCTGCACAAATAGTTAAACCATATGATGAATTTTCTATATTACAGCCTTGATACACATTTCCAGATTTAGTTAATAAAGCAGCACCAACTTTAAAATTTGAGTATGGTGCATATGCATTCTCTCCTGTTTTTTTTGCAATTTCTACAAGTTCTCTATTATCCAATTTATTCCTCCAAATTTATTAATCTTCTTCTTGTGAATTTATTTCCGAACACAGTTTCTCAACTAATTCTAACTGTTTTTTTTCCATTATTTTTGCTTTTTCTTCACTACTGTCATCATATCCTAAAAGGTGTAGTAGACCATGAGAGATTAAAATCGCAATCTCTTTTTCAAAACTATGTTTAAGTTCTTTTGCCTGATTAAAAGCTACTTTGGGACAAATTAACAATTCCCCAAAAATTGGTTGTTGTTGATTCTCAGAAGTATTAGTTTTTGTGGAATCGATATGTGAATTGATGTAAGAAAAAGATAAAACATCAGTAGGTTCTTTCTCTCCTCTGAATTTCTCATTCAATATTTTCATTGTGCTTTCATCAATAAAAGCAACATCTATCATTTTTCCTTCGAGTGTGCTTAAATGTGAAAATAAAATATCTGCAATATTTTGAATCTTTCTTAAATATATTCTTACCTCATTCTGATGATTTACTATTTCAATTCCCATTACTGGTTATCTTTCCTATCTTCTTTAAAATTCCTCGTATTTTTAGGTTCCTTTTTTTTATCGTTTGATTCTTTATCTGGGTATTCAATTCGGGAATGAAATATTCCTTGAACAAGAGTTTTATAAAATGAATCTGCTATTGTTTGAATCTCTTTTAAGGTTAAATCTGATTCATCCAATTGATGATCTTCCAACTTATCTTCAATAAAATCATCTATCATTCTCTTTAAACCAGTTGTAGTTGGATTAGTCATTGCTTTTCCCCCAGCCTGCACAATATCAGCGAACATCAGTATAGCAGCTTCCTTTGACTTTGGTTTTTCACCAAGATAACGAAAAACCTGTTCTGTGGTTTTTTCTTCTTCATAAGCTTCTTCCAATTTCTTTTGTTTATTATAGAAATAGGATATTATGCTATTGCCATGATGCTGAGCTATGCAATCAATTATCTCTTTAGGAAGTCTAGCTCTTTTAGCCATTGATACTCCGTCCTTAACATGGTTTGCGATTATCAACTTTGAAAGACTTGGCTTAATATATTCATGTATACTCTCTTTATCACTAAGATTCTCAATAAAACTCGAAGGTCTCTTTAATTTTCCTATGTCATGATAGTATGAAGCTACTCTTACTAAAAGAGCATCAGCTCCTATTGCTTCAGCAGCAGATTCAGCTAAATTTGCAACAAGTAAGCTATGATTATATGTACCCGGAGCATTTTTTATTAATCGTTTCAGTAGATGTTGATTGGGATTGGAAAGTTCAAGCAACCTCATAGAAGTAGTAATATTGAATAAATTCTCAAGAAAAGGAATGGCACCAAGAGTTATAATTGTACAAATCAAACCATTCGCAAACCCTATTAAGGAATAAAAAAATGCAAGTTTTATATTGGCATTTGGAATATTTATTGTAAAAACGAGTAAACCAATTATCAATGCTAAAAGAACTCCAGCTTTTATAATCTTCTGTCTTTCTGAAACTTTAGAAACTAAATAAACCGCAAAAACTCCACTTATAAGTGCAACTAAAAAAAAGTTAAAAAATCCAGCAGTTAATATCCCGTTAAAAACTGTCAAAATAAAAGTGGTTATAATACCCAAATGTGAATCAAAAAGAATTGTTACTATCATAGAAGCTGCAGCTATCGGTATAATATATCCCCACCATAATGATGGTCCCATTATCAGCTTAGATACAAATTCAGAAAAGATGCGTATTATTATAGTAAAAGATAAAATAATAATTGATAATAGAATAACATTTTTTATTCTTAAATAGTTACTTGGATGAAATTTATATAGATAAATTGCGAATGATAATACTGATAAAAATACTAAAGAAGATGTACTAAGAATCTGTTTCCAGGTTAAGCTCTTACCAGTAAGACCTATATATTCGAGAATGAGGAGGGCATTCCGTGTTATGGGATATCCCTCTTGGACTATTGCTTCATTTGCCTTTACTGGTATTTTTGTGAGAGGTACTTTACTGGCTGCTTCTTCTCTTTGTCTTTGAGTCTTTGCTTCTTCATAAACCGCTGTTGGACGAAGAAATCTTTCTACAATTTTTGCTACTATAACCTTCTCATCCTCTGATAAATCGACATCAACCATATATTTTTTATCAATTTCTTTGACGTACTCTGATAACTGTCGAGGTTTTATTTTTTCCTCCATTATTTCTTTAGTTACTTTCTTGCTCTCATTTAAAATATTTTTTATTTGTTCCTCATCAAGAGTAAGCAAGTAATTAGTAGAGTCATTTGAAAAACCCTTATTATAATTTGTATTAAAATGATTTAGTTTTTCTTCAGGAGAAAGATCTTTACGATTAGATGTTACTAATAAATTTATAAATAGATTTTCAACATCATCAATACTCTTAGTTAAAGCTTCAATATTATAGGAATATACAGGTTCAACATTTGCATAAGCCTCCTTTTTTGCTTTTTCCCAATTCTCCTCGTCTGGAACTTCAAACATATATGGAGCCTTGTAATCGAAAGGGCTCATTTCGCCCTCTTTTAAATTATAAGTTGGACCAACATTTGCCGTTAGAATTATAATTATTAAAAATGTTAGAAGGGCAAATATATAACCACTCTTAAAAGATGGGCTTGTTAATTTTTTAAATATTTTTGATATATCTTTATATTTTATATTTTTAACTTTCCTATTCAAGAATTTCTCACACTTTCTTTTATTCTTCTTAAATATACTATTACTATTTAAAAATGAGATTTATTACTACTATTTTATTATATTTACAAATAATTTTATTACTTATTTAAAGAGAATTATCTTCTTTTTTATTCTCATAAGTATCATAAGCTTTCACAATTTCCTGTACAATTTTGTGCCTTACTATATCCCTGTCAGAAAAATATATAAATTTTATATTTTCTATTTCAGAAAGTATTTTCTGCACCACAAACAGACCTGATTGAGATTTAGATGGTAAATCTATCTGAGTAATATCACCAGTTACTACAGCTTTTGAACCAAATCCCAATCTTGTTAAAAACATTTTCATCTGCTCTGGAGATGTATTTTGTGCTTCATCTAAAACTATAAATGAATCGTTAATAGTTCTTCCCCTCATATAGGCTAATGGAGCTACTTCAATTATTCCAGTTTGCATAAGTGAATAAAATCTTTCAGCTTCCATCATATCATGAAGAGCATCATATAGTGGTCTTTGATAAGGATCAACTTTTGCATAAATATCACCTGGTAGAAACCCTAGCTTCTCTCCTGCTTCAACAACAGGTCTTACAAGTATAATTCTTCCTACAGTTTTATTCATTAGTGCATTTATGGCCATAGCCATTGCAAGATATGTCTTACCTGTTCCTGCTGGTCCAATTGCAAAGACTACAGTATTTTTTTTAATAGCATCTATATATTTTTTCTGCCCAGATGTTTTTGGTCTTACAACCTTTCCTCTTCCCACTACAATTGTATCGCTAATAAATTTATGAGGTAGAATTTCTTCTCCAACTTTAATGGATTCTATGGTATAACTTACACTCTCAGGTGTTAGATTTTGATCATCATTTATTTGTAAAATCAACTCTTTTATTAAATCAGAAGCAAGATTTACATTTTTTTTCTTTCCACTTATAGCTATTTCATTTCCTAAAGAAAACAATTCAACTTCAAAATGATTTTCTATCAAATCTAAGTAAATATCACTCTTACCCCAAAGATCAACTATAGATTTACCTTTTTTAAATTCTACTTTTAACTCCTTTTTAAACTTTATCAAGATAAGTTCTCACCCCTTATTGTTTATCAAATACAACAATAGCACATAAAAACTAATTTTTAACAGATATAAAACTATATAAAGATGAATCTCATTTTAAATAAACTAAATAAAATACTTTGGTTGAGATTGCCATGTCGCTAACGCTCCTCGCAATGACAAGATATTATTAATTATATATTAAATTATTTTTGTTCAGTCTCTAAATTCGATAGTGCTTTAAAAACTAAATCTTTAATGACTTTTCCATCAGCTCTACCAGTCACTTGAGGTATAATTTTACCCATCACTTTACCAAGATCTCTTACAGTTTTTGCTTCAACTTCTTCAATAATTGAATTAATCATAGTTTTTAACTCATCTTGAGTAATTTGTTTTGGAAGATAAGTTTTTAATATTTCTTTTTCTTTTCTCTCCTTATCAGCTAATTCCTTCCTACCACCTTTCTCAAATTCAGTTATTGATTCTTTTCTCATCCTTATCTCTCTATTTAATACTTTAAAAAATTGTTGTTCATCTAATTCTTTAAGTAATTTTTTTTCCTCGTTTATAATACTGGCTATTAAAAGTCTAAGAGTTGAAACCTTTAATTTTTCACCTTCTTTTAATGCTTTTTTCATATCTTTTCTTATTTTTTCCTTATACATATTATTGCCTTATTCCTTCCATTCTTAAATCTTTAACTTTTTGTAATAATACATCGACTATTTCGCCCTTTTTCGAAGTTCTATCTTCAAAAAATACTTTGATATAATTTTCAGAAGTCCCTATTTTCTGATAATCATTTTTACCATTATTTTCTATCAAAACTTTTACTTTTTCTCCGATATTACTTTTTAGATAGTTAATTCGAAGTTTATCAGCAAGCTCTAATGCTTTTTCACTTCTTTCTTTAATTATATCTGAGGATAGTTTATTATCCATTCCTGCTGCTAATGTTAAAGGTCTTTCTGAATATTTAAATACATGTACCTTACTAAAATTTAGTCTTTTCATCATTTTTAAACTTGTTTTAAAATCTTTTTCCTCCTCGCCAGGAAATCCAACTATTAAGTCAGATGTAATAGCAACTTCTGGTATTTTTAATCTTATTTCATTTATCTTCCTTTGGAATTGTCTTATATTATAATTCCTTCTCATCATTTTTAATACTCTATCACTTCCACTTTGTAATGGTATATGTAAATGAGGACATAATCTATTGTTTTCAGATAATAAATCAATCAATGAGGATGAAATGTTATTGACATCTATAGAACTCAGTCTCACCCGAAAAATATTAGTTTTTTTTAATATCTCCTCAATCAAACTTGTTAAATCCGTTTCATTTTCTAATTCTTTGCCATAAATACCGATGTTTATTCCAGTTAAAACTACCTCTTTAACTCCTTCTGAAACTAAATACTTTATCTCATTTATTATCTCTTTTTTATTTCTACTTATAGGTTTTCCCCTCACATATGGAACAATACAGTATGAACAAAAATTATCACAACCATCTTCTATTTTTACTAAAGCCCTAGTATGGGAGGAATAATTTAAAAATTCTGGCTTTGTTCTACCTAATTCTATATTACTTAACCTTGTTCTGTTTATATTAAAATTTGAACTTTTTGATATTCGTAAAATATCCTCCAAAATATCTGGTAGATCTGATTTTTTTTCATTAGGAAACACACCAAAAACCCCATTTATATCTTTCAGTTCTTCTTTGTCTCTATTTACATAACAACCCATTGCAATTACTTTACTATCTGGATTTTTTGAAATAAGCTTTCTTAATATCTGTCTCGATTTTCTGTCAGCTTGTTTTGTAACTGTACACGTATTTACCAAGCAAATGTTGGGGTTATCCTCCTCCCCCACTTTTTTCCATCCCTTCAGGATGAGTTCTTTTGCCAATCTATCTGATTCATATTGATTTGTTTTGCAACCTAAAGTTTTTATATAAAATCTCAAATAATTCTTCCTCTAAATTATCTTATGTATCTTCCTTAACGTTCTCTTCAAAACAAAAATAATCTTGGAATAGACTTATTACTCCTTTAAATATCTATTTTTATATATAAATGGTAGCATAAATTAACCTGTGAATATTATTATTTTATGCAAATATAATTGGCATTTCGTTAGAAATGATGAAGAATTTATTTGAAGGCTTTTTTTAGTTTGGTTATGAAATTTGATGTTCCATTTCCGACTTTTAATCCTTTTTCTTCTGCAATTTCTTTAAGAAATTTTATCTCCTTTTTAGTCATCTTTTCAGGAGTTTCAACCACAATCTTTATTATATGATCCCCTCTCATATTTCTACCTAAATGCTGGATTCCTTTATTTTTCAGTTTAACTCTTTTTCCACTTTGAGTACCTGGAACTATTCTTATCTCATCCTTGCCATCAAGGGTTTCAACTAAAATTTTGGACCCCAATGCAGCTTCATAAAAAGTGATTTTCTTCTTAGAGAATATATTATATCCATCACGAACAAATTGTTTATGAGGTGTTACTTCAATCTGAACATATAAATCTCCATAAGCTCCACCTCTAATTCCAGAATTGCCTCTTGCTAATACTTTTAATCTTGTTCCTGTAGATACACCAGGTGGAACATTTATCGTTAATTTACTCTTTTTATAAACTCTTCCCTCTCCATTACATTGACTACAAGGTTTTGCTATAACCTTACCAGTTCCTCTACAATTAGAACATGTTCTGGATGAAATCACTGTACCAAAAAAACTTTGACTGGTGGTTCTTATTTCACCTACACCATTGCACACAGGACAATTTTTTAACTCTCTATCTTCTGAACCAGAGCCTCCACATTTTTCACATGCTTCATATCTATCATATTCCAAATCTTTTTTTACACCAAATGCAGCTTGCTTAAAGGAAATCTTAATTCTCTCTAAAATGTTATCACCCATAATAGACCATGTTTCAGATCTTGTTCTAACTCTTGTTCCAAAAGAGGGTTCCCCGAAAAAATCAAATATATTTTTCAGGAAAAAATCACCAAAACCAAATTCTCTAAATATTGATGAAACAGAAGAATAATCTGGTCTATATGAATCTCCAAAAACTTTATGACCAAACATATCATATCGATTTCTCTTTTCAGAATTACTCAAAACTTCATAAGCTTCAGTTGCTTCTTTAAATTTATCCTCAGCTTTTGGGTCATCCGGATTTACATCAGGATGATACTTTCGAGCAAGTCTTCTATAAACTTTCTTTATTTGATTATTATCCGCATTTCTTGGAACTCCAAGAACTTCATAATAATCTCTTTTAGTCAATTTAACTCACCTTAAAATAAATATTAAAATTTTTAATTATAAAATATTTTTATTCTATTTTAAAGAGGGATTTGAAAATTTCTGATGGAACTTCAACTTTTCCAAACCTTTTTAACTTTTTCTTCCCAGCTTTTTGTTTCTCAAGTAACTTTCTCTTCCTGGTGATATCACCTCCATATAGCTTGGCTGTGACATCTTTTCTTCTTGCTGGAATGGTCTCACGAGCTATTACTTTTTTTCCGATAGCTACTTGTATTGCAACTTCAAAAAGTTGTCTTGGGATTAGCTCTTTTAACCTTTTTGCGAGTTCTCTCCCCCTATTATAAGCTTTATCTCTATGAATCATAAATGAGAAGGCATCAACAGTTTCACCTGCCAATTTTATATCCAACTTAACAATATCACTCTCTTTATATCCAGTAAGTTTATAGTCAAGTGAGCCATAACCTTTAGTTTTGGATTTAAGAAGGTCAAAAAAATCAACTATAATTTCAGAAAGTGGAATTTCATATTCCAAATGAACTTGTGTTGGTGAAGGATAAGACATATTTAAAAATTCCCCTCTCTTTTCTGTGCATAAATCCATTATTACTCCGATATATTCAGCTGGAGTATAAATTGTAGCTTTTACATAAGGTTCCTCTATCTTATCTATTTGAACATTAGTGGGAAAATCTGCAGGATTCTTTACAACAATGTCTCCCCCAGTTCCAGTTGTTATCTTATATGCAACTTGTGGAATAGTTGCTAATAGATCAAGATCGTATTCTCTTTTTAACCTTTCCATCACAATATCCATGTGAAGCGATCCCAAAAATCCACATCTGAAACCAAATCCTAAGTTAGGTGAGGTCTCAGGAGTAAAATAAAGTGCAGCATCATTTAATTTTAATTTTAAAATTGAATCTTTAAGCAGCTCATATTGTCCTCCATCAACAGGGTAAAGACCACAATAAACCATCGGTTTTGGTTCTCTATATCCTGAAAGAGGTGATGATGCTCTAAAAGCCTTATCAGTAATTGTATCTCCAACTCCCACTTTTTGAACATCTTTAAATCCAGTTATTATATATCCGACTTCTCCAGCTGATAGCTTATTTAGCGGAAACATTTTTGGAGTAAATATTCCTATCTCCTCCACCTGAGTTGATACATTTTTTGCCATCATATCAATTATAGTTCCCTTTTTAATAGTACCATTTATTATCCTTGTAAATGCAACTACTCCTCTGTAAGGATTAAAGTCTGAATCAAATATTAAAGCTTGAAGTGGCTTATTGATATCCCCTTTTGGTGAGGGGATGCTTTTTACTATATTCTCCATAAGTTGTGGTACTCCCTCACCAGTTTTAGCTGAAACAAAAGATATATCGTCACTTTTCACACCTAAAATATCTATAAGTTGTTGACTGACCTCTCTTGGTCTTGCTTGGGATAAATCTATTTTGTTAATTACAGGTATAATCTTTAATCTATTTTCTAAAGCTAAGTATATATTAGCCAGGGTCTGTGCTTGAACACCCTGAGCAGCATCAACAACAAGTAGTGCTCCCTCACAAGCAGCTAAGCTTCTTGAAACCTCATAAGTGAAATCAACATGACCGGGAGTATCTATCAGATTAAAAATGTAAAAATTGCCATCCTTGTAATGATACAATATTCTAACAGCATGAGCTTTTATAGTTATTCCTTTCTCGCGCTCCAAATCCATATCATCTAAGTACTGCTCAGTCATTTCCCTCTCTGGAACTGTTTTTGTTATTTCCAAAAATCTATCAGCCAAAGTGGATTTTCCATGATCAATATGGGCAATTATTGAAAAATTTCTTATAAACTTAATTCTGTCCATTTTACATCTAAAAATAATAAAATATTTAATGTATTGCTAATTTTATTTTAATAAAAGTCTAAAATCTAAAAATAGCTTTGGATATATTATATATTGGATTAATTTAGGAAGTTTTAAATCTCTCTTTTATCACCTGAAGAAAGCTATTTAACTCTTCTATTTTCAATATAAAGCATAATGCAATATAGACCATTAAAGCAAGGTTTATAGAGATTAATATAGAAAAAAGTAAACCTAATTTATATGGGGAAAGCAGGTTATAAATATAGTTATGTGCAAAATAGGCAAATACAGCCATTATAAAGGAGGCTAAAAATATTTTTAAAGTAGAATATAAAATCTTTGTTCCTCCTAATCTTCCTATCTTTTTTCTAAGTAGTAAAAATAATAGTAAAAAATTAATTGAAATAACTAAAGATGTAGATAAAGCCAAACCTGCTGTCTTTAAAAATCTTATTAAAATCATGTTAAAAAATAATGTGCAGCAAATGGAAAATATCGCAACCTTTAGTGGAGTTTTTGAATCCTTTAATGCAAAAAAAGTTCTGTTTAGAATAAGCACCATCCCATAAGGAACTAAAGATAAAGCAAGGTATGAAAGAACTACTGCTGTTGAAAAAGTATTATTTAAAGTAAATTCCCCTCTTTCAAATAGAAGCTTTACAATTGGATGAGCCAAAGAAATAATACCCATAGATGATGGGGTTAATAAGAAATTGGTTAATTTTGTCCCTGATAAAAAGGAGTCTTTTAAATCTTCTATTTGATTTTTTGCTGCTTGTTTTGAAATATGTGGAAAGATAATTGTAGAAACAGCTACAGCAAAAATCCCTACAGGAAAGAACCATAAAAATTGAGAAATGTTTAAAATTGTTAACTCCCCCTTACCTATAGAAATAGCAAAAAGGTTATTTATCACATTATTCAATTGAGCACTTCCCAAACTTAATATAATCGGAAAAGAAAGTAACATTACCTCTTTTACACCTGGATGATTTAAATCAATATCTAGTTCATAATTAAAATCTTTATTTCTTAAGAATGGTAAAAGAAATAGAAATTGACCTATTGTTCCAATTACAATACCAACAGCAAAACTTAAAATTCCATATTTTCTATAAAGTAGAAGAAATACTAATATTATTAATAGATTCCATATAACAGTTGAGAATACAGGCGGTACAAAACTTTCATATGAATTTAAAAGAGCACTTACTATTGCAGTTAAACCCATAAAAAGAAGAGAGAGAAACATAATTCTTGTTAATAAGATTGCTAAAGACCGCTGACTTAAATCATCCTTAAGACCAGGAAGAATTTTATATATTGAAGGAATTGTGATAAATACTATGATAATTATTAAAATAAAAATAATAATAAGAAGGTTTATAAGTGT
>JAHJRV010000057.1 GCA_018830725.1 Actinomycetota bacterium
AAAATGAAAAAAAGGCCTAAATTTATTTATGCCAATATTCCCTGTCTTTTAAGATCCTAACATTTCTAACAAAAATACCTATTATCTGATCCTTTTTCTTAGAAGGGTATTAATAGTTATACTATGTGTTCTAATTTCTGACACTTAAAATATCCTTTTGACAACATCAATTGCGGTTGTTCTTTTACTTCCAGCCTCTTTTAGCAGTTCCCTAAACTCCTCTGGCCTATAACTTAACTTTATTGTATCTTCAAAAGTATTCGGAGACCTATTATCATCTAAGATTGCATTATTAAAGTTCTTAAAATTCCAGTTAATATTTATGCTCTTTGAGAATTTATCTTTTTTATAAGTATCCCATCTTTTAACAATTCCTATTTTATTTAACTCATCTAAATATTTTAGATAGTTTTCTGTACTACTCCATTCTTTTAATTTATCACTATGGATATTTATAAAGTTCTTGTAGCTCCTGGGATAACAATATTTAATCAAATTATACATAAACCTCATTCTTGGTAAATTAGGATTAATCCTGACAATATTATCAATGTCTTTTTTAGTGATATAACCATTATGAATATTATGAGTTTCGTTTGGATAGAAATAACTAAGTTCATAATTAGTAAATATCCAGTCTACCTGCCTTTTTATCTCACCTTCAATAATTCTCCAGTTACCAGTATTAACCTTTTCAGAATAACCATTGTGCTTGGTCTTTAACCACATTAATATCATTCCTTTTACTGTCTGGGGTACCCTGTTTCCACTCCATAAATAATATGCTACATCAAATTGCGCCTGGTATCTGGAACTATTACAGGATAAACCATTCTGGTATAACTCTTTCCCTCTCTGGTATGTTCCCTTCCCTTGCGTTCCCGGTATCCTTAAATCAAGTTCTGGCTGGTGTAGTGGAACGGTTGATATATCAAAATCATCTTTTTTATTGAAAAAGTATAGATAGTCCTGCCAGGTTTCCAAATCCTCATATCCAATATCCAAACATCTCTGCTTATGTCCAAATGCCAGCCTGAAAGTTTTATTTGCCTGGGGATAGATTTCAATATTATTCTGCTGTCCAAAGGGTTTTAGTATATCCTGCGCCAGCCTTTCTGTAGGTGGTTTGCCTTTATAGGTGGGTCTTATATAAAGATGATAGCTATTAGGACTTTCACTTGAAAATAGCATACTGTTATCCTCATCCCCCCTTAACCTTTCTCTTATTCTTTCTACCTCTTCTCTGGTTACATTATCAATATCAAAAACAATATAGCCAGGATACCATTTTGCCAATACTCCAATGATATACTCCTGCTCTAAATGACCTTTAACTCGTGTGTCCGGTAATGTCCCCTTTATAGTTTGCCACCTTTTACTCCCTATCTTTTTTATTGTATATCTGGGATACGGTTGAACGAAAGTATTACGATATTCTAAATATTCCGTGTCCTTTTTTGATTTCAATTATTCCTCTTATTTCATAAAAAAATACATAACAATATACCCAATATACCTTTGAGTATTGACATAGGGGATAATAAGAGATTATAATTCGGAGTGTTAACAGGAATTAAATCTCTTGAAAGGCTTCTTAATTAGTCGTTAAGAAGTCTTTTTTTATTCCCTATTTCTACTTTATATAAAATTAAGATTCGCTAAAATAATATTATAATTTTTGAAAAGATTAATCAATAATAAACTATTGTTTTTTATCCATTATTTATCTTCTTTTTTGCCATAGTAAACTACTAAAAAATATTTCTAAGCCCTCAGATTGCATTGTAGAAATTCAAATTTTTAATCTTCAATGTTTTCTTTAATTTCTTCTAACTTCTGTTTCCCTTTTTAATGTTACAAGGGCTGCATAATAATTGGGCATTTGAGAGTACGGTCCTACCACCTTTACTCCAAGGCTCTTCATGATCCATTGTCAATTCTTCCTTGTAAAAATATTTCTTACAAATGGCACAGGGATATTTATTTTCTTTATTTGGTTTTTGTTTTTTTAAATACTCTTTTTTGTCATCACTTGAAAATAAACGCTTCTCATCAACGCTAATGTTATTTACAATCGCCTGAATAATATCTTCTATTTCTGTTGGTTTATTAGTCAATTTGGCGTCATCACTTTTCAAATATCTTTTAATACGAGAATTAATTTCATCCTTATTTTGTTTCCAAATAACTGAATCCTTAAAATATTTTCTCGCTAAATTAAAATAAATATTTAATTGACTGTATTCTTCAAATATTTCACTAACAAATTTGATATATTTGCTAATTTCTTTTTGGTCATCAGCGAAAGAATTCTTCTGATTTTTACTCACATAATCATTTATAGTTTGAGGGTCTCTTAATAAATTCTTCAATGCCATCAATAATTGTAAAATTCTGTATTGATTTTTACCGCGGCTATTAGGGCCCAAAACTTTTAACGCGTCTCTATCTTGCCCAACATAAGCAGTTAAACCTCTTAAATATTCACCATGAAAAAGACCATTTAATACTTCATAAGAAGAAAGCGGTACGCCTAAAGTATTGATTCTTCTAAATATTTCTCTTTTTAATTGTTCTTGACCTTCACAGATAATAATTGAAAGTTCAGTCTTGTTGATTAAGTCTTGAATGTTTTTGTCTGTTTGTTTCCATAATTTATCTTGATATTGAATGTCATTCTCAATAAATTTCTTAATAGCCTCTATTCTTTGTTTGCCGTCTAAAACTACTAAAATGCCATCTTTATTCTTCCAAAAATAAAAAGCTGGCAATGGGATTCCGTTAACAATACTGTCTATAACCAATACTTGTTTATCAGTGTCATAAACAATTTCTCTTTGAAGTTCTATATCGCTAATAATCTTTCCGTCTCTAAGTTGTTCATATAAATATTTGATGTTCATATTATTTGTCATTTTTAATTACTTTTTTATTTTTTATTAATATCCTTTCAAAAGGAGCCTTGAAAGGCTTACCGTCTTTTTCAATCCAAAGAGTTGCTTTATCACCTTTAAATCTTACCGTTTTTTCGACCTGAACACCTTTCCCTACAATATCAAACTGTTCTGGATTATACTTTGTTAAAAATGTGACTGGAACTCCCATCTCACCGGCATAATCATAGGGTATTTTATTTGTTTTCTCCACGTTTATACCATTGTAGTTATAATAATTTGGATAATTTTCAGGACTATAATTCTCGGTTAAAATCATCCTATCATGTCTATAGGCAACATCTAAATTTGTATACCATTTGCAAGCTCTAGGTACTGAACCTTCAGGATTTTTTGAAAGAACGAGGGTGTTATCTAATAATCGAAATCCGGATAACTGCTTCGTATAGCCAAGCCACATTTCATTGTTTTTTATATGACTAAAAACGTCCTTATAAGTTATGGCTGTGACTGGTCCGATAACTAAAAACCGCGTGTCTTTCTTAAACATTGTATCAATAAATTCTCTAAACTGACTAAATGGCGGGTTTGTTATGACTAGATCATATTTTGAGTAGTCGACATCTTGGAATCTTACTCCTTTGCCGGTAGAGGGATTATACCCGCTCGCTGAAATTGAAGTTATTTCGTAAGTGTCAGCATGAGCCACTAAAAATTTTACTAAATTACACCTAATCAAAGCTAAGTCTTTTTCTATTTTTTTCTTAGAAGCTTTTATGTCTATTCGTTTGATTGTGCCCCCAGCATCTAGTAAATTAGATGGAGCAACAAACCCTTCTTCCTTGTAAACAACTTCTTCATTATAACTTTCATCCCAATCACAAGGACATAAAATTCTTTTTCCTTTTAATTGCTCCTTAAAAAGAGAAACTTCATTGGCAATATCTTCATAAAGAGTGAAAAATTCATCATCCTTAATCTGATTTGCTTTATATAATGTTTGTTTTGTTCCCATATTTTTATTTATGCTCAATTATTTTTTGGACACATTCTGTTCAAACCTTGAGTAATCAGCGCGAAATTAAAATGCAACAATGATTGCAATAAACATGCATTTTGATTTTACAATTTTTTAGAAAATTTCAAACAAACAAATT
>JAHJRV010000058.1 GCA_018830725.1 Actinomycetota bacterium
ATCAAATATGATGTTTTGTGTAGAAAATCTTGTCTTATATTTTTTATCTTGCTGTGAATTTTTCTAACCTTCATTCGCTTCTTAAATCTATTTTTACTTCCTTTTTGCTTTTTGCTTAATTTTCTTTGTTCTTTTGCTAATTTATCTTCATACTTCTTTAAATGTTTGGGGTTATTTATTATCGTTTTATCAGATAATGTTAAAAAATTATTTAAACCAACATCACATCCTACAATATTATCTGATTTTTTCTCTTGTTCTTTTATTTTGTATTCACATAATACAGAACAATACCAATTATTACCATCTTGAGAAATAGTGATTGATTTAGGTTTGCCTTCAAGTGGTCTATGTTTAATCCATTTTACTTCACCTATTTTAGGTATAAAAACAAAATCATTACTCGGTCTCCACGTTTGAGGACAAGTAAAACTATCATTAAGAAAATGTTTTTTCTTAAAAGATGGAAAGCCTTTTTCTTTTTTAAAACTATCCTTTAATGCTTTATCAAGATGACGAGTGACCATTTGAAGAGATTGAGAAAATGACTTTTTTAAAAAAGGAAGTTCTTGTTTTAATTTTGGCAAAGAAGTAGCCAATTCATGATAAAACTTAAACTTATTAGTCTTATTGTAGTAATCAATGTTTTGTTTTAAGAAGTAATTATATACAAACCGAGCATTACCACCATGTTGCAACAGCTTTTGTTTTTGCTCTTTTGTTGGTTTTAATCTGTATTTAAATCCTTTTTGAATCAGCATTCTATTTACCTTTTTGTTGTTCTATGTATTTTTTAATTGTCAATTCTCTTGTTAAAATATTTAGTCAATTCATCCCCGACGTAAGTGGACGGGGTTTTCTCAGCAAACCTTCTTATAACCATTCTTTTTTAAAATATATTTCTTCTAATATATATTTCTATTAACAATTTGCTTTATTTAAAAGAATTGATTTCCCAATATATTTGTATAGAAGTTTTACAAATATTTAGATTTAAATATTCCATATTATACAATATTTCTAATTTCATACAAGACCACTCTTTATAAGTTGCTCATTTAAAAGACAAATTTATAAAAAATGAATTTAAATTCTTCTTCTTTTTTAAAAAGAAGAACTATAACTAATTATATGTTTTTAGATAAGTATATATTTAATTACAAAAACATATCCAACGCTTCAGTTTATATACTTGACATATTTTCACAAAAACAAGATTTTAAAAAATTCACAGTTATTAATTTTTAAATGATAAAATTAAAAATAATAATTATTTATTTACAAGAAAAAGGTAAGAGGAATTATTAGTTACAAGAAAATATAGTTAGAAGAATTATTTATTTACAATGAAAAATTGAAAAGGGGCTATAAGAAATGAATAAATCATTGAAAAAAACATTAAATTTTAAGGAAGTTCCAGTTGAGAAGCTGAGACGGAGATGTGACCCGAAAAGCTTGGGTTTCAAATCAACTGATGAGCTTAAAGTTCACAAAGACATAATTGGTCAAAAAAGAGCTGTAAATGCTCTTCGCTTGGGTTTAGATATTGAAAGTGTAGGATATAACATATTCGTTACTGGACTTGTAGGTACTGGTAGAAAGACAGCTATAAATTACTTGTTAGAGGAGACAGAGCGTATAAAAAACATACCTGATGACAAGCTTTATGTTAATAACTTTAAAAATCCCGACATGCCAAGACTCATCAGACTGCCAGCAGGAAAGGGTAGAACTCTAAAAAAGGATATGGATGGGATTGTTGAGTATCTCTTAAAAAACATACCATCTATTTTTGAAAGTAGAGATTACCAAAGTAGAAAGAAGAGGGTTTTAGAGAGTCTAAAGAATAAGCAAAAAGAATTAATTAATGTTTTTGAAGAAGAGATTGCAGAAGAAAATTTTACCTTAATTCAATTACAGTTTGGTGTTTTCACAAAACCAGCTGTAATGCCCTTGATTGATGGTAAACCTTTAAATTTTGATCAACTAAAAGATTTGGTAGAAAAGGATAAATTTCCAAAGAAGGAATTACAGAAACTTAAGAAGAAACATTCTGAACTCACTGATAAGATGGAGGCTGTCTTCAAGAAGATGAGAGATCTTGAGAAAGAGATACAAAAAAAATTAAAATCTTTGGATAGTGAAGTCGTTACTCCCTTGGTTGAACAGCGGATTAATGATATAAAAAACAAGTACAAAAATGATAAGGTAAATGAGTATTTAGAAGAGGTAAAAGAAAATATTTTATACAATTTAGATAAATTCCAGAAGAAACCTGAAGAAGCAGCTTTACCATTTCCAGGAGTATCATCTCCTATGGAAGATCCATTTTTAAAATATCGAGTGAATCTTCTTGTTGATAATTTTGGAGCAAAAAAAGCACCAATCATTTTTGAAACTTCACCCACTTATCGCAATCTCTTTGGAACTATTGAAGTAACGCCGGGTAAATTCGGAAGCTGGCAAACTGACTTTACAAAAATAAAGGCTGGCTCCCTTCTTCGTGCTGATGGAGGTTTTTTGATTATAGAAGCCCTAGATACTTTGATAGAACCAGGAGTTTGGCAAGCACTAAAAAGAACATTAAGAAATAGAAAGATAGAGATACAAAATTATGCTCCATTCTATATGATATCAATATCAGCTTTAAAACCAGAGCTAATAGATTGTGACATAAAAGTAGCAATGGTAGGAGATCCTTTTTTATATCACATACTTTACAATCGTGATGAGGATTTTAAAAAAATATTTAAGGTGCGTGCTGATTTTGATTCAGTTATGGATGTTAAGCGTGAAAGTGTTATGCAATATGCTAACTTTGTAAAAAATATAGTTACTAATGAGAAATTAGTACCTTTTAACTGTGATGCTGTAGCAGTAGTGGTTGAATTTGGAATGAGACTCGCAGGTAAGCAGAAAAAATTATCCACTCAATTCAATAATATAGCAGATGTACTGAGAGAGGCCAATTATTGGGCTCATAAAGAAAAAAGTTCACAAGTTACTGAAAAACATGTAGAAAAAGCAATTGAAGAAAAAATCGAACGCTCTAGACTTACTGAAGAAAAAATCCAAGAGATGATAGAAGAAGGTACAATTATGATAGATACTAAAGGTTTTGTAGTGGGTCAAGTAAATGGTCTTTCAGTATATGATACAGGTGATTATTCTTTTGGTAAACCTGCAAGAATAACTGCTAAGACATCAGTTGGTGGATCAGGCATAATAAATATTGAAAGAGAGGCTGAGCTTAGTGGCAGAATTCATAGTAAAGGAGTGTTAATACTTGCAGGATATCTTCGCTCAAAATATGCTCAAGATAAACCTTTGGCAATGAGTGCAAGTCTTTGTTTTGAGCAATCATATTCAGGTGTAGAGGGTGATTCAGCTTCTTCAACTGAGGTTTATGCATTATTATCAGCTTTATCTGATTTACCAATAAGACAGGATATTGCAGTTACTGGTTCTGTCAATCAGAAAGGCGAGATACAACCTATTGGAGGGGTAAATCAGAAAATAGAGGGATTTTATGATGTATGTAAAACAAAAAAATTTACTGGAACACAAGGTGTAATGATACCACATCAGAATATTGATGATTTAATGTTGCGCAAAGATGTTATAAATGCAGTAAAGCAAGGTAAGTTTCATATCTATTCAGTAAAAACTATTAACCATGGAATTGAGATACTAACTGGGGTTAAATCAGGAAGAAGAAAGAGAGACGGTACTTATGAAGTGGGGACAGTAAATTATCTGGTAGATAAGAAGCTGAGAGAGTTTGCTAATAAATGGAAGAGTTTTAAAATAGGTAGTGAAATTCAAGCTGGTTTTTAAAGGCAGGAGACAAACCACTGATTCAATTTGATATAAAAGTAAAAAAATAGAGGTAAGAGAGTATTACAATATTTTTAATTTATGAAAACCAATAATTTAAAGGGAGGTAATAATGGAATTAAAGGGGAGTAAGACTGAGAAGAATCTTTTAGCTGCTTTTGCAGGAGAGTCTCAGGCACGGAATAAGTATAGCTACTTTGCTAGTCAAGCAAAAAAAGAAGGATATGAGCAGATAGCTGCTATATTCCAAGAGACAGCTAATAATGAGAAAGAGCACGCAAAAAAGGAGTTCAAGTTTTTAAAGGGAATTGGTGATACAAAGGCAAATCTACTTGCAGCAGCTGAAGGTGAAAACCATGAGTGGACTTCAATGTATCCAGAGTTTGCTAAAGTTGCTAGAGAAGAGGGATTTACAAAGATTGCAAAGGTATTTGAAGAAATCGCAAAGGTAGAAAAAGGACATGAAAAGCGATATAAAAAATTACTAAAAAATTTAGAAGAAGGAAAGGTTTTCAAGAAAGATAATACTGTGATGTGGAAATGTAGAAATTGTGGCTATATCTATGAAGGAACTGAGCCACCTAAAATATGTCCTGCTTGTGATCACCCACAAAGCTACTATGAATTACTGAGTGAGAATTACTAATTCTTATAATTATTAAAGAAAGCTGCATATATAAAGTTTTAAGTAGAACTTTCTTTTTATAGTTTTATATTCATAATAAAAAGAGGATTATTAAAACTATTTTAGAGGTGACCTCTTTAAAATGTAGAAACTTTGATTAAATTTAATCACTAATAAATACATATCAAAGGAGAAACATTCTTCTATTATAATAATATCTTAATAACTGTCTTACGAAATTAAATATAAAAAACACAAATTTTTTGTGTTAAAATCAAAGAAACCTAGTATAAAAACTCTTTAACATGCGAGGGGAGGTGATATATAATGCCATGTTGTAGTGAAAAACCTAAAAAGGAAAAGGTTTATGTATGCGAGGAATGTGGCTGTGAAGTTAAAGTATTAAAAGATTGTGGATGTGGAGCTCATGACCTAACTTGTTGTGGCAAGCCCTTAAAGAAAAAGGAGTAAAATCTATAAAATTTTTCTTTACTATTGACATATATTTCTTAAATATGTTATATTTTTTATAGCGGGTAAGTCCTGTAATAAGTGTGCTACTGGAAAGTGGTATAAACTATCTGTAAGATAGTCACCTACAGGGACCGCTTTTTTATTTGTTAAAAAATAATGTCTTATCATAAGTTATTTTATTCTTAATGATATCAAATAGTTCAGAATCATTTCTATCATACTTCCTAAATATAGCATTTACAATATTATCTATTGCTTGTAGGTTATAAACATTTTGAGATTCTAAATGATAAAACTCTAAATCAATATCATTTCTTCCTCTTTCATACCAGATTTTATATTTTAAGTAATCATTAAATTTAAAACCATAAGCTACTGAAATTGTTCGTTTATCAACTGTAATAATCACTTTTGTATTGGGAGGCTCTCCTTGAACTACTCTTTCAGCAAGTGATAAACCAACCATATAATTATAAAGAATATTAGTATCCTGCCGAAGTTTTAGATCAACATTTTTCTTTTTTACCGTAATCGATTGGATCTCAATTTGTAATTTTGAAAGCTCATAAAGAAGTTCTTTTCTTATCCTTTTTTTTGTAGTATTAGCTTTTAGTTCAACTGAACGAGGAATTTTATGTTTTTGCTTTATTTTTTTGACAACTCTTTTAACTTTAATTGGTTTCTCTGTTGCGAGAAAAGCGATTGTAAAATAATTACTTCCTCCTTTACTAAATCCAAGATCTCCAGATTCATCTAAAAAAATATAAAGTTTTTTACTCATTTAATTAATTTTTTACCTTTCTACTAGTTGAATTAAGTATAAAACCTTAAAGCTACTACCATAAGTTTTGTTTTTTACACTAAATTTAAAGCTTTAGTCTAATGTTCTCCCAATTATTGCTTTCGCTGATTTTCTTTTTTAACTACACAGGTACCTTTTGCTCTAACAACCAATATAGGCTCATCTAAAAAATCAGCGGCACTATCACTTATATCTTTTCTTGTTTGAATAACTTTATAAGCTTCAAATACAATATCCCTGCTGGTACTACCTATTCTTGTGATTTCTCCTCTGGCTTCAATATAGTCTCCTGCATAAACAGGGACTAAAAAATCAATTTTTTTATATCCGGCAAAAAGTCCTTCATCTCCATCATTTTTTATTAATAGTTCAGTAGCTACATCTCCAAATAATTCTAAAATTTTAGCACCGCTTACAAGATCTCCTCCGTAGTGTACATCTGAACTACTCATCCTAATCCTTATCATAATTACTCTCCCTTATAATTTTATGATTAAAAATAATAATAAATAACAATCTTTTTAAGTTTTCAATCCTAATAGAGTTCTTGCTTCATCTGGGGTTGCTATATCCCTTCCCATCTCTTTTGTAATTCTAACGATTCTTTTAACTAATTGAGCATTACTTTCAGCTAATATTCCCTTTTCGTAGTATATATTATCCTCAAAACCAAGTCTCACATTTCCTCCTAAAGCAATAGATGTAACTGAAATAGGAATATGACTTTTTCCTATTCCAGTAGCTGACCATATAGAATTCTCAGGAAGTGATTCAACAAGATGCATTAAATCTTTTATTGTTCCTGGAATTCCTCCAGGAACTCCCATTATCAAACCAAATTGAAATGGTGGGTCAATCAACCCTTCTTTAATAAGTCTCTTTGCATTGGCAATCATCCTCATATCAAATATCTCCATCTCCGGTTTTATTTTTAAACTTTTCATCTCTTGTGCTAATGATTTAATTAGTGATGGTGGATTATAAAAAACACCATTTCCAAAATTCACAGTTCCAGTAGTTAATGATGCCATCTCAGGTTTCAATTTTAATGGAGCTCTTCTCTCCTCTGAACTCATACCTATAGCACCACCTGTTGATATCTGTATAACAATGTTGCACTTTTTTTTAATTAATTCAATCATCTCATTATATATTTCTGGATCCTGTGTTGGGTTTCCATCCTTATCCCTTGCGTGAAGATGAATTATTGATGCTCCTTCTTTATAGCAATTATATGTTTCCTCAGCTACCTCTTCTGGTGTGATGGGAAGATTTGGATTATCCTTTTTTGTTACCTCTGCCCCATTTGGAGCTACAGTTATTATAAGTGGCTTCATAAGAATTGACTCCTTAACCATATTTTTTTATATAGAATTTTCTTAATTCATCATTCTCTCTTAACAGGTTTAATACCAATTCTGGAGCACCTTTAACATATCCGTTTCCAATCAAAAGTTTTATGTCTTTACCCACTCCCTCTGCACCTAATGCTGCTTTGGTAAAATCTGTGGACATATTAAAGAAATATACTGTTCCATGTTGCTCAGTGCAAAGAATACTGGCCATTTCAGTATTTGAAACATTTATACAATTTATTGTTACATCTGCTAATTTTCCTTTTGTTGCATCAATAAATTTATCATAAATTTCTAATGGCTTAGCAGCATCTCCCTGTAAGATAATATTTGCTAATTTAAATCTTTTTACATTGTCACAAGATTCTTTAGAATGAGATAGAGATACTAATACTGCTTTATTTCCCACTATCTTCCTTGCTTGTGCTAAACATAGCATTCCAGATTTACCACCTCCACCTAAAACAAAAACTACATCATCCTTTTTTACTAACCTTGCTATTTGAGCTGGTGCTCCACATACATCTAAAACTGCTAAAGATAAAAGTTTAGGTAAATCAATTGGTAATTTAGCATAAATTCCACTTTCAAATAGAATGGCCTTGCCATCAATTTCAACCTGCTCAACATCCAATTTTACTTTTTTTATTCTTTTTATACTTAATGGAGTTAATGTTAGGGAAACTAAAGTTGCTATCTCATCTCCTATATTAATATCTATTTTCCCTCTTAAATCTGGACCAATCTTTTCAACTTTTCCAACTAACATCCCACCAGAATTTGTTACAGGATTATGCATCTTTCCTCTTTTTTTTACTATATCTAAAATTGCAGATGCTATCTTCTCCTCTTCGTATCCATATTCTTTCTTCAAT